>NZ_JBHYMS010000005.1:0-86142 GCF_042743185.1 Inquilinus sp. NPDC058860
CGGGTGCCGCCCTTGTTGGGGCCCGCCGCCCCAAACTCACGCCAGTTGTTTGGTTGGGTTCGCGCTTGCGAACCCAACACCGGCTCGGGCTGCGCGAGGTTGGGTTCGCGTCCGCGAACCCAACCTACGACCAACTCACCAAGGGGAGAGAACGAGTGACGATGATAAAGACGGCCACCGCCGTCGGCCTGGCGGTGCTGCTGACGATCGGCCAGGCCGCCGCGCAGGACGTGATCCGCCACAAGATCCCGAACTCGGACTTCCCGATCGCCCGGGCGGTGGAAGTGCCGGCCGGCAAGACCACGGTCTATGTCAGCGGCGCGGTGCCGCCGGTGGCCGATCCGAACGCGGCCAAGAACACGGTTGCCGCCTATGGCGACACCAAGGCCCAGACCATCGCGGTGCTGACATCGATCGAGAAGACGCTGAAGGATCTCGGCCTCGGCCTGGGTGACGTGGTGAAGATGCAGGTCTTCCTGGTCGGCGACCCGGCCAAGGACGGTAAGATGGACTTCGCCGGCTTCATGGAGGGCTACCGCCAGTTCTACGGCACGGCGGCGCAGCCGAACCTGCCGGCCCGCTCGGCCATGCAGGTCGCCGCCCTGGTCAATCCCGGCTACCTGGTCGAGATCGAGGTAACCGCCGTGCGGCCATAGGCGAATGGAAAGGCGGGGCTTGCCATGGCGGCCCCGCCGGTCCGCATCGGTCCGGCGACAATCCTCCGAATCGCAACGGCCGAGGAGCGGATGGTGTCCGGAAATCCTGAATCGTCGACAGGGCAGGCGCCGCCGCCCCTGGGCCCTGTCGCGACGCTGGTCCGGTTCGGCGCGATCGGCGCCGTGCTGCTGGTCGCCGCGGGCGGCTTCGCCTATGCCGGCGGCTGGCTGTCGCCCGGCCGGCTGACCCAGGACCGGGTGATCGACGCCTTCGAGCGGGACAATGGAGTCTATCCCGGGTTCCGGCGGAACCATTCCAAGGGCGTCTGCATCGCCGGCTCGTTCGACAGCAACGGCCAGGGCGCCCGGCTGTCCAAGGCCGTGGTCTTCGCGCCCGGCCGTGTTCCGGTGATCGGACGCTTCGCTCTCGCCGGCGGCATGCCCGATGCCGTCGACTCCGCCGCCTCGGTCCTCAGCATGGCCCTGCGCTTCACGCTGCCGGACGGCGAGGAGTGGCGGACGGGGATGAACGACATCCCGGTCTTCCCGGTCAACACGCCGCAGGGCTTCTATGACCTGCTGATGGCCTCGGCGCCCGATCCGGCCACCCAGAAGCCCGATCCGGCGAAGATGCAGGCGTTCCTCGCCGCCCATCCCGAGACGCCGCGGGCCCTGGCCCTGATCAAGGCGCAGCCCCCTGTCTCCGGCTTCGCCGGCGCCGCCTACAACAGCCTCAACGCCTTCCGCTTCGTCGACGCCGCCGGCACCTCCACCCCGGTGCGCTGGGCGATGGTGCCGGACCGGCCCCCGGTCGCTCCGGGTACCGCGGCCCCGACCGACAGGAACTATCTCTTCGACGCCTTGGCCGCCGAGGTCGGCAGAGGACCGCTGACATGGCGGCTGGTGGTCACCGTCGGGCAGCCGGGGGACCCGACGGTCGACGCCACGGTCGCCTGGCCTGAGGACCGGCAGCGCGTCGAGGCCGGCACCCTGACCATCGACCGGGTCGAGGCCGAGGCGGCGGGCAATTGCCGCGACCTCAACTTCGACCCGCTGGTGCTGCCGTCGGGCATCGAGCCGTCCGACGACCCGCTGCTCAGCGCCCGGTCGGCGGCCTACGCCGAATCCTTCCGGCGCCGCGCCGGCGAGCCGAAATCGCCTAGCGCCGTCCAGGTCGATGCGGGGCAGGGATCATGACCGGCGAACCGCGCTTCACCGTGGTCTCGCGGCTCCTGCACTGGGTGATGGCGGCGCTGATCCTGGCGATGCTGTTCATCGGCATCGGCATGGTCGCCACCGTGTCCGAGCGCTACCAGCTGCTGGTGTCGATCCACAGGCCGCTCGGCATCCTGATCCTGCTGCTGGTGGCGGTCCGCATCGCCAACCGACTGTTCAACCCGCCGCCGCCGCTGCCGCGCCACCTGCCGGCCTGGCAGAGGCTGGCGGCGAAGGCGAGCCATCTGGTGCTCTACGCCCTGATGCTGGCCATGCCGCTGATCGGCTGGGGCATGCTGTCGGCGGCGGGCTATCCGATCGTGCTGTACGGGCCGCTGCACCTGCCGCCGATCCTGCCGCACGACGCGGCGCTCTACGCCGCGCTGCGGTCGGCGCACACGCTGCTCGCCTATCTGCTGTTCGCGACCATCCTGGCCCATCTCGGCGCGGCGCTGATGCATGCGCTGATCCATCGCGACGGCGTCTTCGCCAGCATGGCGTCGTGGAAAAGGCCGTAGCGAAGGCTGGCGGTCCGGCGGGTCGGGGCGATAAGATCGGACAAAATAACGGAGTCTCGACGTGATCCATGTCATCGCCCTGATCACCGCCAAGCCGGGCAAGCGCGCCGCCGTGCTGGAGGAATTCCGCAAGATCGTCCCGGAGGTCCATGCCGAGCAGGGCTGCATCGAATACGGGCCCGCGGTGGACGCCGAGGGCAGCCCCGACCGCTTCGGCGACGACAGCTTCGTGGTGGTCGAGAAGTGGGAGAGCCCGGAGGCGCTGAAGGCGCATTCCGCCGCGCCGCACATGAAGGCCTATGGCGAGCGCACCAAGGACCTGGTCGCCGGCCGCGCCATCCACGTCCTGACGCCGGCGTAGGTTGGGTTCGCGGCACGCGAACCCAACGACGGCTCGGTCTGCGCGATGTTGGGTTCGCTCTCGCGAACCCAACCTACATCGGCGATCCGATCCGGCGTCAGTGCCCCGGCCGGCCCGTGCGGCGGCTGTGGCGCTCGACCAGCGCCTTGGCCGCCAGCGTCACCAGGGCCAGCAGCGTCAGGGTCGAGGCGGCGGCGAAGGCCCCGACGGCATTGTAGTCGTTGTACAGCAGCTCGATCTGCAGCGGCAGCGTGTTGGTCTGGCCGCGGATATGGCCGGACACGACCGAAACGGCGCCGAACTCGCCCATCACCCGGGCGTTGCACAGCACCACGCCGTACAGGAGCGCCCATTTGATGTTCGGCAGGGTGACGCGGAAGAAGGTCTGCCAGCCATTGGCGCCCAAAGTCGCCGCCGCTTCCTCCTCGTCGCGCCCCTGCGCCTGCATCAGCGGGATCAGCTCGCGCGCCACATAGGGCGAGGTCACGAACAGGCTGACCAGCACGATCGCCACCGGGGTGAACATCAGGCGGATGCCGTGGTCCTGCAGCCAGGGGCCGAACAGGCCGTTGGCGCCGTACAGGAACAGGTACACGACGCCGGCCACGATCGGCGACACCGAGAACGGGATCTCGACCAGCGTGGTCAGCAGGCGCCGGCCGCGGAACTGGAACTTGGCGATCGCCCAGGCGGCCATGATGCCGAACACGGTGTTCACAGGCACCACGATCAGCGCCGTGGTCACGGTCAGGCCGATGGCGTGCAGTGTCTCGCGCTCGCCGATGTTGCGGGCGAAGACGGCGAGGCCGGCGGAGAAGGCCTGGGCGAAGATCACCGCGATCGGCGCCACCAGCACCAGCGCCGCGGCCAGGAGGGCAAGGCCGATCAGGATGCGGCGGGTCCAGCGCCCCTCGCCGATGCGGGGCGACCGCCGCGGCCGGGAACTGGCCACGGAGGCGGGCGCCGCCACCGGCGCGCGGTCAACGGCGATCGACATGGCGCAGGAACCGGGCCTGGAGGAGGTTGGTGGCGAGCAGCAGGACGAAGGCGGCGGCCAGGATGGTCAGCGCCAGCGCCGCGGCGGCGGCATAGTCGTATTCCTCGAGCCGGATGAACACCAGCAGCGCCGCGATCTCGGTCTGCATCGGCCGGTTGCCGGCGATGAAGATGACGGCGCCGAATTCGCCCAGGCTGCGGGCGAAGGCCAGGCTGCAGCCGGCCAGGAAGGCGGGCAGGATCGCCGGCCATACGACATGGCGCAGGGTCGGCCAGTCGCCGGCCCCGAGGGTGCGGGCCGCCTCCTCGACACCTTCGTCCAGATCCTCCAGCACCGGCTGCACGCTGCGCACCACGAAGGGCAGGCTGGTGAAGGCCATGGCCACGGCGATGCCCAGCGGGGTGTAGGCGACCGGGATGCCGATCGCCGCCAGCGGCGCGCCGAACCAGCCGTTCCGGGCGAACAGCGCGGTCAGGGCGATGCCGGCCACCGCGGTCGGCAGGGCGAAGGGCAGGTCGACGATGGCGTCCAGGAGCCGCCGCCCGGGAAAGCGGTAGCGCACCAGCACCCAGGCCAGCAGCAGCCCGACCACGCCGTTGAACACGGTCGCCGCCAGCGCCATGCCGAGCGTGACCTCATAGCTGGCGAGGGCTCGCGGCGAGGTGACGATGGCCAGGAACTGGGCCGGCGTCAGGCTGGCCGCCTTCAGCGCCAGGGCGCCCAGCGGCAGCAGCACGATCAGCACGAGGTAGACCAGCGTGCAGCCCAGCGTCAGCCGGAATCCGGGCAGAACCCGGCGCCGGGCGGGACGGGGGGCGGCGAGGGCGACGCTGGTCATCGGGCGCCGCGGCTCACTGGTTCACGAACACGGTGTCGAGGATGCCGCCGGAGGCGAAATGCTCGGAATTCACCTTGTCCCAGCCGCCGAACACCTCGTCGACCGTGGCCAGCGTCACCGCCGGGAATTGGTGCTTAGCGGCGATCTCGGCCAGGGTCGGGCGGTAGAAATGCTCGGCGAGGATCTCCTGGGCCGCCGGCTGGTACAGGAAGTCGAGATAGCCCTTGGCGACCTCGGCCGTGCCGCGGGCGTCGGCGACCTTGTCGACCACCGCCACCGGGAAATCGGCCTTCAGGCTGCTCGGCGGCACCACCACCTCGAAGCCGCGGTCGCCGTATTCCTTCTGGATGCCGCGGGTCTCGGCCTCGAAGGTGATCAGCACGTCGCCGGTCTCGCGCTCGACGAAGGTGGTGGTGGCGCCGCGGCCGCCGGTGTCGAACACCGGCACATGCGACAGCACGGTCTTGACGAAGGCCTGCGCCTTCGCCTGGTCGCCGCCATTCGCCTTCAGCGCCCAGGCATAGGCGGCGAGATAGGTGTAGCGGGCGTTGCCGGAGGTCTTCGGGTTCGGGAAGACGATCTGCACGTCGTCGCGCGCCAGGTCGCCCCAGTCCTTGATCCCCTTCGGGTTGCCCTGGCGCACCAGGAAGGCGGGGAAGGAGTAGTAGGGCGAAGCGCCGTTCGGGAAGGCCGACTGCCAGCCCGGCTTGACCGCGCCGCCCTTCTCCAGCGCCGTGATGTCGGTCGCCTGGTTGAAGGTCACGACATCGGCCTGCAGCCCCTCCAGGATCGACCGCGCCTGCTTCGAGGTGCCGGCATGCGACTGCTCGACCGTCACATCCTGGCCGGACTTGCCCTTCCAATAGGCCTGGAAGGCCGGGTTGATGTCGACATAGAGCTCGCGGCCGACATCGAAGGAGGCGTTGAGGATGGTGGTCTGGGCCTGCGCCGTAGCCGCACCGCCGAACAGGCCGCCCGCGACGGCCAGCGCCAGGAAGGAACGCTTCATCGGAAACTCCAAGAGAGATCAGGCGGCGCGCGCGGGGAACAGGCCGAACTGGGCGGCGCCGACCTGCAGCGTCTCGCCCGCGGCGGGCAGGCGGGCCGCCAGCTGGCGCCGATGCCATTCCAGGTCGAGCGGGATGGCGCCGTGTTGGGTCACCGCCTCGACCCGCACCAGCGGGCCGATGACGTTGACGCTGCGGACCGCGATCGGGAAAGCGTCGCTGCGCGCCTCCTGCGGCAGCAGGTCGTGCGGCCGGACGAAGATCTCGCCGGCGCCGTCCGGTCCGGCATAGCCCGCCGGCCGCGGCAGCACCGCGCCCTCGACATCGACCCGGTCCGGGCCGATGCGGCAGGGCAGGCGCACGGCCTGGCCCAGGAACTCGTAGACGAAGGGCGTCGCCGGCCGCTCATAGACCTCGCCCGGGCTGCCGATCTGCTCGACCCGGCCGTGGTCCATCACCACCACCTGGTCGGCCAGCTCCAGCGCCTCCTCCTGGTCGTGGGTGACGAAGACGGTGGTCAGCTTCAGCGTCTGGTGCAGCTCGCGCAGCCAGCGGCGCAGATCCTTCCGGACCCGGGCGTCGAGCGCGCCGAAGGGCTCGTCCAGCAGCAGGATGCGCGGCTCGATCGCCAGCGCCCGGGCCAGCGCCACGCGCTGGCGCTGGCCGCCGGACAGCTGGTCGGGGTAGCGGTCGCCGAATTTTTCCAGCTGCACCAGGGCCAGCAGCTCCTTGGCGCGGGCGCGGATCGCCTCGGCCTCCGGCCGGGTCTGGCGCGGCCGCACCTTCAGGCCGAAGCCGATATTGTCCAGCACGCTCATGTGCCGGAACAGCGCGTAGTGCTGGAACACGAAGCCGACCTGACGGTCGCGGACATCGACCGCCGACATGTCGGTGCCGCCGATCCGCAGGCTGCCGGCATCGGCATGCTCCAGCCCGGCGATGATGCGCAGCAGCGTCGTCTTGCCCGAGCCGGAGGGGCCGAGCAGGGCGCAGAGATGCCCCGCCTCGATGTCGAGGCCGATCCCCGACAGCGCGGTGAACTCCTGAAACCGCTTCTCGATCCCGCGAAGCTCGACCCGCATCGATTTTGCCTGCATTTTACTGTAAATAAAGGGCTTCCATCATAGCGGAGCGTAGAAAGCGCGCCAGCGGAAAATCCGGCACTGCGCGGATAGGTCCGTTGGATTGCACAATCCATCACTGTGTAACGGGGCGCCGCCCGCCCCTTGCTGTCATCCTCGGGCTTGACCCGAGGATCCAGGGGCTTTCCAGAGCAGCTCTCGGTGGCCCCTGGATTGCCGGGTCAAGCCCGGCAATGACAAGGGGAGGGAAACGCGGTCCGCTACGCCTCCTCGGCCGGCTCCAGCCGGATCACCGAGCCGTCGATCAGCACCTTGCCGCGGTTCTCGAAGTTCACCGTGATCCGGCTGCCGATCACCGACTGCACCTGGCCGGGGCCCCAGTCGGGCTGGTCCGGATGCCGCACCCACATGCCGGGCGCCAGCCCCAGATCGATCCCGAACCCGTTCTCGAACGTCATCAGCAAGCTCCCGCGATCTCCCGCCACGTTGCCACGGATTGCAGGGCCGCGTCAGGGGAGTTACACCCGGAAGGCACTCCGGAGTTCCCATGGTCGATCGGCCGCCCTGCCGCCCCGAAACCATCGCCGCCCGCCTCGACGGCTATCTCTGCGGCGACACCGGCGCGATCGTGCCGCCGATCCACCCGTCCTCGACCTATGCCCGCGACGCCGCCTACGCCCAGGTCGGCGGCCGCGGCTACAGCCGCGACGACAACCCCACCTATCTGCAGGCCGAGGCGCTGCTGGCGCGGCTGGAGGGGGGCACGGCGGCGATGCTGTTCGCCTCCGGCATGGCGGCGATCGCGGCGCTGTTCCAGGCGCTGGCGCCGGGCGATCACGTCGTCTGCTCGCGCGACATGTATTTCGGCACCGCCAAGCTGCTGCGCGAGCTGCTGATCCCCTGGGGACTGGACTGCGACCTGGTCGACACCGCCGACCTCGACGCCCTGCGCGCCGCGGTCCGGCCTGGGGTGACCAGGCTGGTCTATGTCGAGACCCCGGCCAACCCGGTCTGGTCGGTCACCGACATCGCGGCCGCCGCCGCCATCGCCCATGCCGCCGGGGCCTTGCTGGCGGTCGACAACACCTCGGCCTCGCCGGCGCTGTGCCGGCCGATCGCCCATGGCGCCGACCTCGTCGTGCACTCCGCCACCAAATACCTGAACGGCCATTCCGACGTCGTCGCCGGCGCGGTGGTGACGGCGGCCGACGGCCCGCTGTGGCAGCGCATCGGCCGCATCCGCTTCCTGGCCGGCCCGGTGCTGGGGCCGTTCGAGGCCTGGCTGCTGCTGCGCGGCATGCGCACCCTGTTCGTGCGGGTGCGCGCCGCCAGCGCCGGCGCCCAGCGCATCGCCGAGCGCTTCGACGGCCATCCGGCGGTGGCCCAGGTCTGCTACCCCGGCCTGCCGGGCTTTCCCGGCCATGCCGTCGCGGCGCGGCAGATGGAGGGCGGCTTCGGCGGCATGCTGTCGCTGCGCCTGGCCGGCGGCCGCGACGCGGCGCTGCGCGCGGTCTCCCGCGTCCGCATCTTCATCCGCGCCACCTCGCTCGGCGGGGTCGAGAGCCTGATCGAGCACCGCGCCACGATCGAGAAGGAGGACGGCACCGTGCCTGACGACCTGCTGCGCCTGTCGATCGGCATCGAGGCGGTCGAGGACCTGATCGCGGATCTGGAGCAGGCGCTGGCGGAGGAATAGGGCGACGGTACCGACTGGGATTCCCCTTATTGTCATGCCCGGGCTTGACCCGGGCATCCAGAGACTGTCGACATCTTCTGGATTGCCGGGTCAAGCCCGGCAATGACAGTCGTGGGATAGTGGCGCTGAAAAGCAGAACAGAACAGACAGGGACGGCATGGCGGACAGGGATGCAGGGGCCTTCGTCGAATTCGTCGACGTGGCCAAGACCTATGACGGCGAGACGCTGGTGGTGCGGGGGCTGGACCTCGCCATCCGGCAGGGCGAGTTCCTGACCCTGCTTGGTCCTTCGGGCTCGGGCAAGACCACGACGCTGATGATGCTGGCGGGCTTCGAGACGCCGACCCGCGGCCGTATCCTGCTCGAGGGCAAGGCGATCGACGCGCTGCCGCCCTGGCGGCGCGACATCGGCATGGTGTTCCAGAACTACGCCCTGTTCCCGCACATGACGGTGCGCGAGAACGTGGCCTTCCCGCTCAAGGTCCGCGGCGTCGGCGGCGCGGATGCCGCGGCGCGGGTCGAGCGCGCGCTCGACATGGTCAAGCTGGCCGGCTTCGGCGGCCGCCGCCCGGCCCAGCTCTCGGGCGGGCAGCAGCAGCGCGTGGCGCTGGCCCGGGCCCTGGTGTTCGGGCCGCGGCTGGTGCTGATGGACGAGCCTTTGGGCGCGCTCGACAAGCAGCTGCGCGAGCACATGCAGCTCGAGATCAAGCATCTGCACCGTTCGCTCGGCGTCACCGTGGTCTATGTCACCCACGACCAGGGCGAGGCGCTGACCATGTCCGACCGCATCGCCGTGTTCCACGAGGGCGCGATCGACCAGCTGGCGGCGCCGGACGACCTGTACGACCGGCCCGAAACCGCCTTCGTCGCCCAGTTCATCGGCGAGAACAACAGGCTGGCCGGAACCGTCGAGGCCCTGGCGGGCGGGCAGTGCACGGTGGCGGTCGACGGCGGCTTCTCGGTGCTGGCGACGCCGGTGGGCGCGGCCGGGCAGGGCGCCCGCGCCACCCTGTCGATCCGGCCGGAGCGGGTGCGGCTGTCGCCCGGCGACGGGGTCGGGCCGAACCGCTTCCCGGCCCGGATCGAGGAGCTGATCTTCCATGGCGACCACACCCGCGCCCGGCTGTCGCTGCTGGGCCGTGACGACTTCGTGCTCAAGCTGCCGAATGCCGACGGCCGGCCGGCCCTGGCGCCGGGCGAGGCGGTGACGGTCGGCTGGTCCGCCGCCGACTGCCGGGCGCTGACCGCGTGACTTGCTCGAAATTATTGGGTGTCCGGCCGTTCCGGTTGTAGGACGGATCATTCCCGTCGAATCATCCAGGGACGCCGCATGCCGGACCCGATCGTGCCGGTCGAGACCGAGAGACTGATCCTCCGCCGCTTCGTGCCGGAGGATTTCGAGGCGTTCCACGGCTATCACCGCCTGCCGGAGGTTGCCCGCTACCTGTACCGCGACCCGCGAACGCCGGAGCAGTCGCGGGCGGCGCTGGAGCGGTTCGGCGCGCTGAAGTTCGAGGGCGAGGGCGACGAGCTGGTGCTGGCGGTGGAGGCCCGCGAGACCCGCGCCCTGCTCGGCGATGTGGTGCTGAAATGGGTCAGCCGGGAGGCCCGGCAGGCCGAGATCGGCTACACCTTCGCGCCGGAGGCGGCCGGCCGCGGCTATGCCACCGAGGCGGCGCGGGCGGTGCTGGGCCTCGGCTTCGGCCGGTTCGACTTCCACCGCATCTTCGCCCGCTGCGACGCGCTGAACACCGGGTCGGTCAACGTCCTCAGGCGGCTCGGCATGCGCCAGGAGGCGCATCTGATCCAGAACGACCGGTTCAACGGCGTCTGGGGCGACGAGCTGATCTTCGCCATGCTGCGGGAGGAGTGGAGCCGGCGGCCGTCAGGCTGACGCCGGGCCGGCCTGCTCGGCCGTCCCGGCCCTGCGGCGAAGCGGGTAGAGGATCCGCACCGAGGTGCCGCGGCCTTCCGCGGAGTCGATCCGGAAGCGGCCGCCGAGGGCCTTCACCATCTCGGCGCAGCCGGTCAGGCCGAGGCCGACATGGCTGCCGGCCCGCATCGAGAAGAACGGCTCCGCCGCCTTCGCCCGGACCGCCGGCGACATGCCGAGGCCCTCGTCGATCACCTCGAGAAGCAGGCGGCGTCCGAGGGGGAAACGCCGCGTCAGCCGGGCGCGCAGGACGACGGGCGACTCAGGCTTCCCGGCCGCGACGACGGCCTGCTTGGCGTTGCGGACCAGCTCGTCGAGGATCAGATGGAACTGCGGCGACGCCACCAGCGCCGCCCGTGCCTCCTCGGGAACGTCGAACTGGATCCGGCCCGCGTGATCCTGGGACAGGGCGTCCAGGATGCTCTGCAGCGCCACGCTGCCCGTCGGCTTTGCCGAATAGGCGATCTTCAGCAGGCCGTTGTTGATGCTGTCCAGCTCCGCCGCCGCGCGCGAGGCGGCGGCGACCATCTCCGGATCGGGGGTCTGGCCGTCGCGCAGCCCCTTGATGAACAGGGCCAGCGCCGCGACCCGGGAGCGCGTCATATGCGCGAAGAGCGAGGCGAAGGAGCGGATCTGCTGGTCCTTCCGCCGCGCCATCATCGACTGCTGGTGGATGATCACCCCGACCACGATCACGGCGGCCAGCGCCATGACGAAGATCGCCGTGTTGCGCAGGGCGCTCTCGGCGATATGCGCGGTCTCGTTCAGGGTGCGGCTGTGGGCGCCGGTCGTGCCCGAGACCTGGAACATGTCCTGCTGGATGTCGGCCAGCAGGGCCAGCGTCTCCTGGTCGTTCGCCGACGCGCCGAGATTCGGCAGAATCCGGGTGCGGATGGTCTGGATGCTGCGGTCGAGCCGGGAAAAGTCCTGCGGCTCGAGGAAGTGGTCGATGTATTGCAGGTTGCGCAGCGCCACCATGTTGAACTGCAGCAGGCCGACCTCCTGCGCCAGCTGCGGCTGCCGGTCCCCCGTCGCCATCGACAGCCGCAGCAGCCCGACGATGTTGGCCAGGCGCTCGCGGATCTGGGATCCCCGCCACTGCACCTCGTAGGACTGCATGAGGAGGATGTCGGTCTCCTCGCGATAGTGCTCCGACTGCATGAACGACCAGGAGCCGAGCAGGATGGCGACGGCCAGCGCGACATAGGGCACGATGTCCAGCCATCGCCGCAGCGCCCTCATGAGCCGGGCCGCAGGGCGACGACGAACCAGACCCAGATGGCGTTTCGTCCGGCGGTGTTGGATTTGGGCAGCTGGTCGAGCGGCCAGATGATCGAGTACGGCCCGGAATCCGCCAGGTCCAGCGGCCTGTAATCCTGGCCGTCCGCGCACCGCCCGTTCTTGTGGTCGGTCGCCGTGCAGCCGCGTTCGATGGCGAGGATCGGGTCGTACTGCTTGATCTCCTCCATCCGGAGGGTGGTGATGAAATCGTCGTAGGCGAAGACCTCGATGCTGCCGGCGTCGCCCAGCCCGCTCCGCGCCAGCACCTCCTTCAGGTCCGGGCCGCGGTAGCGGATGGTCTCCCCAGCCTCGCTCCACGGCGTTCCGGTCTCGATCACCCGCTGCGGGAAGGCGGCCTTGATCTGCTCCGGCGTGTAGGACGCGATCGCCTGGCCGGGAGAGCTCTCGATCCGGAGGATATGGGGGTCCTCGTAGCCCACCGGGGCCGCGACCGCGCCGCAGGCCATGGCCAGCATGGCGGCGGGCAGCGCCATGCGGAGGGCACGAAGCATCAGCGTGGCCGCGGACGGTGCCGGGGCAGCCCGGCAGCCCCGGCCGCGACAGGCCGGGCAGGGGAAGAAAGGCGGGCGGGCGGAGCGGTCATCCTCAGGCGCCTTTCGGGAACAGCCCGTTCTTCAGCAGCTTGGCGCGCGCCTGCTTGTAGTATTTCTCGACCGTGTAGGGGTCGATGCCGAACCGGTCGCCCATCTTCTCGTAGATCTCCTTGCGTTTGACCCCTTTCGGCCGGTTCCGCATGAAATCGATGATCTCCTGCTCCCGGGGGGTCAGGCCGGAATAGTAGAATTCCGGCGTCACCGTCTTGACCGCGGACAGCGACAGCGAGAAGCGGGTGTCCGAGATCTCGTCGATGATGCTGGAGAGCTTGTCCCGGTCGAGGCCGGTCTTGCCGACATAGGCGTTGGCGCCGAGCATCCGGCAGGCCTCGCCCTCCTCGACGCTGTCCGACCCCGTGACGACGATGTGCAGCGCGTCGGGCGAGGCGTCGACCACCGCCTTGACCACGGCCAGCCGGTGCTGCGGCGAGGTCGGGTCGAAGCCGGGCAGGCCCGGGTCGATGATCACCAGGTCGAAGCTGTGCTCCCGCAGCAGGCCGGCGGCGATCTCCCAGGTCGCGGCGCCCTGGACGATGCAGTCCCGCAGGGCTGCCTTCAACTCGTTGATCAGGGCCAGCCGCATCAGATCCTGGTCCTCGATCACCAGCGCGCGTGAGGTCTGATCGCCAGCCGTCATGATGACATCTTCCACGATGGGGTCCCCGAGGATCGTAGTCCGGCTGTCCACCGCGCGCTAGGCCAGGATTCGTCTCGAATGCCATTGATCTCGCTGGCGAAAAAGGGGTGATGTCCCCCCTTTCTTTGGCTTCGGAATCAGGCCTGAAGTGATAAATCGATCACGGTCGTGATTCCGCATGTTGTCGTTTGTGGAAGTGTAGCGCGGATGGAAAATTTACTAAAAAACGAGACATCTTTTGTCAACTGGAACCTTGATGCGCCGGCAGAGTTCCTTTGTGGCATCTTGTGCGGGCCGCCATATGGCAGGGGTCGGACGGAACGCCTCGCGGTCCGGGCCGCGACGGCACGCACCTCCGTCACCGAGGACCCGTCATGACCACGATCGGCATAGGCACGCTCTACCGCAACCGCGACATCATCGAGGGGCCGGTCAGGACGCTGCTGTTCCAGGATCGGATCCGGCTGGTCCCGAACCCGCGGGCGGCGGACAGCCCGAAGGCGCCCGACCTCCTGGTCTATTCGGGCGAGAACGAGATCGGCGGTGCCTGGGCCTGCCGGCGGGAGGAGCAGCCGGTCTCCTACAACGTGCAGATCCGCGATCCGCACGTCTCCCGGCCGATCCATGCGACGCTGTGCCAATCGGACCAGGACGGCGATCGGTTCGACCTGTTCTGGTCGCACTGAAGGCGGGCCGGCGCCGCGCCGGCCCCTGATTGCCCGTCGTGCTTGTCCTTGGAGACCGCTTGAGAACGCGCTGGCGTGAGTCGGCTGGTGGTGGTTTCGAGAACCGGCGCGCAGCGGACGTTTGAGTCCGTGAGCACCGGAAGCGCAGAAACCGCCATCAGACGGCCACGCCAGTAGCGTTATCAAACGGTCTCTACTGCCCGCCCAATGCGCGATAGACCTTGAGCCCGGCCCGGCCGGTCTGCGGCAGGCCGAGGCGCTGCTCCGCCGCCGAGATCGCGGCCCGGGTGGCCGGGCCGATCTTGCCGTCCGCCTGGCCGCCGATGTCGTAGCCCTGGGCCAGCAGCAGCTGCTGCAGCCGCAGGCGCTGGGCCCGCGACAGGCCGGGGTCGTCGGTCGGCCACGGCGTGCGCAGCGCCGGCCCGCCGGCCAGCCGGTCGGCGAGGTGGGAGATGGCGAGCGCGTAGGATTCCGCGGCGTTGTAGGAATAGATCGCGTCGAAGTTGCGGAACACCAGGAAGCCCGGCCCCTGCGGCCCGGCCGGCAGCAGCAGGCCGGCCTGGGCGTTGCCGGACAGCGGCGCCCCGTCGGCCCGGACCACGCCGCGCCGGGCCCAGGCCGACAGCGGGTCCTTGTCCTTGCGCCCGGTCGGGCCGTTGTAGCCGGCCGGCACCTTGACCTCGATCATCCAGGGCTGGCCCTGCTGCCAGCCGGACCGCTTCAGGTAGTTGGCGGTGGAGCCGAGCGCGTCGGCGATCGAATTGACCAGGTCGCGCCGGCCGTCGCCGTCGAAATCGACCGCCAGGCGCTGATAGGTCGAGGGGATGAACTGGGTCTGGCCGAAGGCGCCGGCCCAGGAGCCGGTGAGCTCGTCCAGCCGCAGGTCGCCGGCGCTGACCAGCTTCAGCGCCGCCATCAGCTCGCCGCGCCAGAAATCGGTGCGCCGCTCGCCGGCGCAGACCAGCGTGGCCAGGGCGTGCGGCAGGAAATAGTTGCCGCGCTCCTTGCCGTAGTCGCTCTCGACGCCCCAGACCGCGGCGATCACGGTGCGGTCGACGCCATAGCGCTGTTCCGCCTGCTGCAGCACGCGGCCGTATTTCGACATCATCGCCCGCCCGTCGGCGATGCGCTGGTCGTCGACCAGGAAGGCGAGATAGTCCCAGATCGGCGTCACGAATTCCGGCTGGGCCTGCGAGAAGCGCAGCACCTTGTCGTCCGGCTGGGTCAGCCCGTCGAAGGCGCGGGCGGCGACATCGCGGTCGACCCCGGCCTTCACCGCGGACTCGGCCAGGCCGGCGACGCAGGACCCGAAATCGGCCAGGGCCGGGCCGGCGGCCAGGAGCGGCAGGAGGCCGAGCAGCGCCGCCCCGACATTCCGGCCGGATCCGAACAGGCGAGACGTCATCTGTACCCTTCCTTCACGCGATGGAACCCGCGCCTCGGTGCGGCGCGGCGCGATCCTGTCCCATCCGGGCGGTGCGCACAACCCGCGCGGCGGCGGCCTGTTCAGGCTGCCGCCTCGGGCCAGACCCGGCCGGGACGGTCGGTGTCGATCAGGTAGTCCGAGGCGTAGCGGTCGAAGAAGCCGCGCCCCAGCCGCCGGGCCTCGGCCAGCGGGTCCAGCGGGTCGCGCCGCACCTCGCCCCGGGCATTGCCGTAGCCGTGCACCACCCCGACGAATCGCGACCGGGTGTAGCGGCTGTATTCCTGGATCTGGTGCACGATCGCGGCGGCGACCGCGGGATAGGCCTCCTCGGAGCTGAGCACGAGGCCGACCCGCTTGCCGGTCATCCGCGCCTTCACCGTCTCGGATTCGGGGTAGGAGGCGGCGACGTAGCAGAACATCCGGTCGAAGAACGCCTTGAGCTGGGCCGACATGCCGTACCAGTAGATCGGCGTGGCCACGACCAGTCCGTCGGCGGCGAGGAACCGGTCGAGGAACAGGGATCGGTACCCGTCGTCGATGGCGCAGCCGCCGTCGGGCCGACGGCACTGCCGGCAGTCGCGCAGGAAGGCGCCGACCGCGTCGGCCAGATGGACCGTCTCGGCGACATGTCCGGCCTCGGCCAGGCCGGCCGCAACGGCGCCGGCGAGGACGGCGGAATTCCCCTCGCGCCGGGGGCTGGAACTGAGGATGAGGGTCTTCATCACGTCTCCTCACGAGGCTTGCAATCCGCGATACGGTTCCATCTATCGGGAATGGGCCTGCGGCCCGCAATTACGCACCTCGAGGTAACCATGGCGCCTCCGGACCGGCCCGAACCCGCCCTTGCTTCCGCGCCGCCCGCCGCACCGGACGTCTTCGACGAGACCTGCTCGGCCCGCCATGCGCTGGCGCTGGTCGCGTCGAAATGGTCGGTGCTGATCCTCTCCGCCCTGGCCGACGGGCCGACGCGCAACGCCGAGCTGCTGTGCCGGATCGGCGGCATCTCGCAGAAGATGCTGGCCCAGACCCTGCGCGACCTGGAGCGCAACGGCCTGGTCCTGCGCCAGGACTTCCACACCGCCCGACCCTGCGTCGAATACCGGCTCAGCCCGCTCGGCGAATCCCTCAGCGAGACCCTCACGGCCCTGGACCGCTGGGCCGAGCGCAACTTCCCGGCGCTGGACGCCGCGCGGGAGGCGTTCGATGCCCGGGAGCGCGATCTGTAAGAGGTATAGCCGCGAAAATCTGTATATGATGATCTGATCGTCAGAGGATCTGGAGAATCTTCTGGACGCACGGATCGGTCGCGTGATTACGTCGCCGATCATGGTCAACACGATCTTCCGCGACTGCGGCACCTCCGTCTTCGAAGCCATGTCCCGCCTGGCGGCGGAGCTGGGCGCGATCAATCTCGGCCAGGGCTTCCCGGAGGCGCTGGAGCCGCCGGAGCTGGTCGAGGCCGCGATCGCCGCCCTGCGCTCCGGCCCGCACCAATACCCGCCGATGCTCGGCGTGCCGGCGCTGCGCCAGGCGGTGGCGGAGCATGCCAAGCGCTTCTGGGACCTCGATCTGGACTGGGAGCGGGAGGTGCTGGTCACCTCCGGCGCCACCGAGGCGATCGGCGACTGCTTCCTCGGCCTGCTCAACCCGGGCGACGAGGTGATCGTCTTCCAGCCGGCCTATGACTGCTACGGCACCATGATCCGCCGCGCCGGCGGCGTGCCGGTGCCGGTGCGGCTGCAGCCGCCGGGCTGGGACCTGCCGCGGCAGGAGCTGGCCGACGCGATCACGCCGCGCACCCGGATGATCGTGCTGAACACGCCGATGAACCCCTGCGGCAAGATCTTCGACCGCGACGAGCTGGCCTTCATCGCCGGCCTCCTGGACCGGCACGGCCTGGTCGCGATCTGCGACGAGGTGTACGAGCACCTGACCTTCGACGGCCGCCGCCACCTGCCGCTGATGGCGCTGCCGCAGGCGCGGGGCCGCTGCCTGCGCATCGGCTCGGCCGGCAAGACCTTCTCGGTCACCGGCTGGAAGGTCGGCTACGTCATGGGCGATGCCGACCTGCTGGCCCCGGTGGCCCGGGCCCACCAGTTCCTCACCTTCACCACCCCGCCGGCGCTGCAGGCGGCGGTGGCGCAGGGGCTGCGGCTCGGCGACGGCTACTATGACGGGCTGCGGGCGACGCTGCAGCAGCGCCGCGACCTGCTGGCCGCCGGCCTGCGCGACGCCGGCTTCGAGGTGCTGGACTGCCCCTCGACCTATTTCCTCTGCGTCGACATCGCGGCACTCGACCCGGTCGGGGACGACATCGCCTTCTGCGACGCGCTGCTGCGGCAGTCCGGCGTCGCCGCGGTGCCGGTCAGCACCTTCTATGCCGGCCGCGACATGCGCCGCCTGATCCGCTTCTGCTTCGCCAAGCGGCAGGAGACGCTGGAGGCGGCGGTCGCCCGCCTCGCCGCCTGGCGCGAAGGCGGGGAGGGCTGGCGCCGGGCGTCGTGACCGGGGCGCCTCAGATCTGGACCGACGTCATCCCGGCGGCCGGATAGCGCGTGCCGGCCGCGGCGCCGGGCGGAATGGCGGCGTCCAGGCGGGCCAGGTCGTCCGCCGTCAGCGTCACCTGCAGCGCACCGAGATTCTCCTCCAGCCGCGCGATCGACCGGGTGCCGGGGATCGCCGCCACGTCGTCGCCCTGGGCCAGCACCCAGGCGAGGGCGAGCTGCGACGGCTTGCAGCCCTTCTCCGCCGCCAGCGCCTCGAACCGGTCGACCAGCCCGCGGTTGTGGGCGAAGTTCTCGGGCTGGAAGCGCGGATGGGCGGCCCGGCGGCCGTCGATCTGGGAGAGATCCCGGATCGCGCCGGCCAGGAAGCCGCGGCCGAGCGGGGAATAGCCGACGAAGCCGATGCCGAGCGCCCGGGTGACCGCCCGCGTCGCCTCCGCCTCGGCGCGGTACAGCAGCGAGTATTCGGTCTGCACCGCCGCGATCGGATGCACGGCATGGGCCCGGCGGATGGTCTCCGCCCCGGCCTCGGACAGGCCGAGATGGCGGACCTTGCCCTGTTCGACCAGCCGGGCCATGGCGCCGACCGTGTCCTCGATCGGCACCGCCGGGTCGACCCGGTGCTGGTAGTACAGGTCGATGACGTCGACGCCCAGCCGCCGCAGGCTGGCCTCGCAGGCCTGGACCACGTAGTCCGGCCGGCCGTTGACGCCGTTCGGGCCACCCTCGCGCCGGATCTGGCCGAATTTGGTGACCAGGACGACGCGGTCGCGCCGGCCTTTGATGGCGCGGCCCAGCAGCTCCTCATTGTGGCCCCAGCCATACATGTCGGCGCTGTCGAGATGGTCGACGCCGAGGTCGATGGCGCGGCGGATCAGCTCCTCCGAGGCCGCGTCGTCGGCGGCGCCGTAGACGCCCGAAAGCGGCATCAGCCCAAGCCCGATGGCGGAGACCCTGAGGCCGCCGAGCCGGCGATGCGCGATGCTGGGTGTGGTCATGCGTCGGTCCTTCCGATCAGGCTGGTCTGAAGCCGCCGCCGGGGCGGCGCGATCTGTGGGAGCGGCCGGTGGGGCAGGGGCGCGACGCACCATGCGGGCCGTTCGCCGCCAGTGTGACTCGCGGACGGCGCCGCCGCCAACCCCGCCGGAGGTTCGAGATCGGCATGCATTCTCTTGACTCGAATGTTCCTGTTATGTTCTAATCCCGGGATGGCCGATGCCGACACCAGGACCGAGACTGCGCCCACCGCCCCGCCGCTCCCGGACGAGGACGCGATCCTGTCCGGCCTGATCGAGCTCAGCATGGCGATGGCCCGGGCGTTCCAGGCCGAGGCCCTCGCCGCCCTGCAGGCCGGTGACCTCGACCGTGCCTGCAAGGCCGAAGCCCGTTTCAGCCGCCTCTTTCTCGGCATCCGCCGCGCCATCGCGCTGAAGGCCCGGCTGCGCCAGCAGCGGGACGAGGCCCGGCACGCCGCCGAGCAGGACCGGGACGACCAGCTGGCCCGGGCGGCCGACCGCCGCCGCCGCGTCGCCCAGGGCGTCACAGGTTCCATCGCAGCCGCGACCGCCGGCACCACGCCCCCCGATATCGAGACGCGCGAACAGTTGACCGCCGATCTCTGGGACCGGCTGGCCGGCGACCATGCCGGCCGTTTCGACAGAGCCGACAGGGCCCTGCCGATCGAGGCCCTGATCCGCAGCCTGTGCCGTGCCCTCGGCATCCCGCCCGACCGGACCGCGATCGCCGCGGCCATCGCCGGGACGGCAGAGGCGCCCGGCAGGACGAGGGCGGAGACCGCCGAAGATGCGCCCGCGGAGGGCTGGTTTCGCCCGGCGGATGCTCCCGTCGGCAGCCGACCCCCGTCGAGGCCATCCGGGCCCGACAGCGGCTGAGCAGGGTCGGCTCGAACGCGTAGGTTGGGTTCGCATGGCGAACCCAACATCCCGCCGCGGAGCCGCTGTTGGGTTCGCCTGCCGCGAACCCAACCTACGAATGCATTGGCCTGCCCGGCTTTCCACTCTCCCCCTCCGGCGAGGGGAGGGGGAGAGTGGAAAGCGCGCGTCAGCTCAAGTGATCGAAATCCGAAACGGCCCCGCTCGCGCGAGAGGCAACACGCCTCCGCCTCAGGGCAGCCCGTCTCAGCCCTTCGGCGCGCCCGCCACCAGGTTGAACGGCCGGCCCTGCTGGAAGGCATCGATCAGGTCGATCAGCTGGTCGGCCAGGGCCTGCATGGCGCCGCGCGCGGCCCAGGCGACATGCGGGGTCAGGATGAAGTTCGGCAGGTCCAGCAGCTTCATCAGCGGCGCGTCGGCCGGCGGCGGCTCCGGCATCGCCACGTCGAAGCCGGCGCCGCCGATGCGGCCGGCCCGCAGCGCCTCGGTCAGCGCCGCCTCGTCGACCAGCCCGCCCCGCGCCGTGTTGATCAGCAGCGCCTCCGGCTTCATCCGGGCGAACTCCGCGGCGCCGATCAGGCCGCGCGTCTCGGGCCGCAGCGGGCAGTGCAGCGAGATCACGTCGCTGGTCGCGATCACCTCGTCGAACGCGAGGCGGCCATCGGCCGGGGCGGCATCGCCCTTGCGGCCGGCGAAGACCACGTCCATGCCGAAGGCCCGGCCGATCTTGGCGACGGCGCTGCCCAGCGACCCGCCGCCGATCAGCCCCAGCCGGGCGCCGTGCAGGTCCAGGATCGGATGGTCGAAGAAGCAGAACTGCTTCGCCTCCTGCCAGCGCCCCGCCTCGACCGAGCGGCGATAGGGCAGCAGCGACCGGCGCAGCGCCAGGATCAGGGTGAAGACATGTTCCGGCACCGTGTGCACGGCGTAGCCGCGGATGTTGCAGACGGCGACGCCGTGCCGGTCGCACCAGGCGGTGTCGACGCAATCCGTGCCGGTGGCGGCGACCGCGATCAGGCGGAGATCCGGCAGCTGCGCCAGCACCGGCTCGCGCAGCTGGACCTTGTTGATCACGGCGACGCTCGCACCGCGCAGCCGCTCCGGCACCTGCTCCGGCGCGGTCCTCTGGTGCTCCTCCCAGCGATGCGGGAAGGCGGGCGGGCGCAGGCGGATCGCCGGCGCCAGGGTCTCGCGGTCGAGGAAGACGATCTTCGGTGTGGGCGGCAGTGGCATAATCGGCCTCGCAGGAATCTCGACGCCAGCATGCCGATCCCGGCGCGGGCGGCCAGTCCGATTGCGACATGAGCGGTGCCCGACGGGCGTTTGGCGGGCCTGCGACATCACAGGTCGCGGCTGGGTTAGCCCGGAACCGGCCCCGCCCGGACACTCGTCTCAGGATGGCCGTATGGGCCCGCAGGGAGCGGTTCGAAGATGAAGTCGACAGCGCGCGTGGTGGTGATCGGCGGCGGCGTGGTGGGCGTGGGCACGCTCTATCACCTGGCCAAGAAGGGCTGGACGGATGTCGTCCTGATCGAGCGCAAGGAGCTGACCTCCGGCTCGACCTGGCATGCCGCCGGCCTCTTGCCGCTGTTCAACATGAGCTACTCGGTCGGGCAGATCCACAAACACTCGGTCAAGCTCTACAACGCGCTCGAGGCCGAGACCGGCCAGCATGTCGGCTTCCGCCAGGTCTCCAACATCCGCCTGGCGCGGACCAAGGACCGCTGGGACGAGTTCATGTACTACAAGGGCGTGGCCGACACGATCGGGATCAAGGTCAACGTCCTGACCCCGGCCCAGGTCAAGGAGGTCTGGCCGCTGTGCGAGACCGACGGCATCATCGGCGCGATCCAGCATCCGGATGACGGCTACATCCAGCCGGCCGACCTGACCCAGGCCTTCGCCAAAGGCGCCCGCGCCATGGGGGCGGAGATCCATCGCTTCACCACCGTCCTCGGGATCGAGCAGACCCCGTCCGGCGAATGGCTGGTGAAGACCGACAAGGGCGACATCACCTGCGAGCACGTGGTCTCGGCCTCGGGCAACTTCGCCCGCCGGACCGGCGCCATGGTCGGGCTCGACATCCCGGTGATCCCGGTCGAGCACCAGTACATCGTCACCGAGCCGCACCCGCTGGTGCAGGAGCGGCAGCGCCAGGGCCTGCCGGAGATGGGCGTGCTGCGCGAGGCCGACAGCTCCTGGTATCTGCGCGAGGAGGCCGGCGGCTTCATCCTCGGCCCGTATGAGCCGGGCGCGCCCGTCTGCTATGTCGACGGCCCGGACGAGCAGTCGGAATACGAGCTGTTCCAGGAGGATCTGGAGCGGATCGCGCCGCATATCGAGACCGCGATCGCCCGCGTGCCAGCCTTCGGCGAGGTCGGGGTCAAGAAGGTCTACAACGGCGCCATCGCCTACACCCCGGACGGCAGCCCGATCATCGGCCCGGCCTGGGGTTTGAAGAACTTCTGGCTGAACGAGGGCCACAGCTTCGGCGTCACCGCCGCCGGCGGCGCCGGCTGGCAGCTGGCCGAATGGATCGTCGAGGGCGAGCCGTCGATCGACATGATGGGCGTCGACCCGCGCCGCTTCGGCCCCTACGCCTCGCGCGGCTATCTCAAGGCCAAGAACGAGGAGGCCTACCGCAACGTCTTCACCGTCCACTACCCGGACGAGGAGCGGGCGGAGGCCCGGCCGCTGAAGCGCGCGCCCTGCTACGACCGGATGAAGGCGCTCGGCGCCGTGTTCGGCACGGTCTATGGCTGGGAGCGGCCGAACTGGTTCGCGCCCGAGGGCTACGGCCTGAGCGAGGCGGAGCTGAACAAGCCCGACACGCTGGTCAACGAGAACCACCCGCCGGTGGTGCCGGGCGAGCCGATCCGCGAGAAGTGGAGCTTCCGCCGCTCCAACTATTTCGAGTTCGTCGGCCGCGAGGCCCGGCACGTGCACGAGACCGTCGGCCTGCTCGACATGTCGGCCTTCGCCAAATACACGGTCGGCGGGCCGGGCGCGGCCGCCTGGCTGGACGGCATCGTCGCCAACCGGGTGCCGAAGAAGCCGGGCCGCATGACCCTGGCCCACCTGCTGTCGAAGAACGGCGGCGTGCGGTCGGAGTTCACGATCTACTGCGAGGCGCCGAACCGGTACTATCTGGTCGGCGCCGGCGCCTTCGAGCGGCATGACTGGGACACGCTGCAGAAGCTGCGGCCGCGCGACGGCTCGGTCGAGCTGCAGAAGATCACCACCCAGACCGGCGTCTTCGTGCTGGCCGGCCCGCGCTCCCGCGACCTGCTGCAGAAGGTCACCGACACCGACCTGTCCAACGCCGCCTTCCCCTGGCTGTCGGGCAAGCCGATCAATGTCGGCATCGCCCAGGCCCAGGCGCTGCGCGTCAACTTCGTCGGCGAGCTGGGGTGGGAGCTGCATCACCCGATCGAGATGCAGAACACCATCTTCGACCTGCTGATGGACGCCGGCCGCGAGTTCGACCTCAAGCCCTTCGGTATCCGGACGATGGACTCGCTGCGGCTGGAGAAATCCTACCGTCTGATCCCGCGCGAGCTGTCGATCGAGTATTCGGCGCTGGAATCGGGGCTCGATCGGTTCGTCCATCCGAACAAGGGCGACTTCATCGGCCGCGACGCGCTGGTGGCCTGGCGCGAGCGCGGCTTCAAGAACCGCTTCGTCACCCTGGAGGTACTGGATGTCGGCGATGCCGACGCCCGCGGCAACGAGCCGATCACCAAGGGCGGCGACCTGGTCGGCCGCTGCACCTCGGGCGGCTATGGCTGGCGCCTCGGCAAGTCGCTGGCGCTGGCCATGGTCCGGCCGGATCTCGGCGAGATCGGCACCGAGCTGGACGTCAGCATCCTCGGCAAGCCGCACCGCGCCGTGGTGATCGAGGAATCGCCTTTCGATCCGAACAACGAAAGGCTGCGGGCCTGACGACCCGCTGATCGCTTCCCCCCTCTCCCGGCTTTGCGGCCGCATGGAAGATGCGCCGCAGAGCCGGGGTTCATGACAAAGCTGTTTCACCCAAACCCGGAAGAGCCGCGTGGAACACCCGGCGCCGGCATCATCCCGTTGCGCCGCAGTGACGGTCTCGACGAATCGCCGTCGCTTGTATCAAAACTTTCAATGTCATCCTCCAATTGGGGGATGCATAGTTGAGGATGTGAGCGCAAAGTTTTCTCGCGTGTGCGGCGAGCTTCCTGTGGGGGGATGGTTAGCGTGGCGTTCGACGAGGCGATTGCGGACCGGCAGCTTCGGACGGTCTACCGGATATGGGCGCAGCTCGCGGCGAAGGGGCGTCTTCCGGCGTGCGACGACATGATTTTCGCCAGCCTGAGCCGGCTGCCTCCGCCGATCCTGCTGTGGGCCTGGATGCCGTGCGAGGGAACGTTCCGCTTCGCTCTGGACGCCCAGGGCGCGGGGCTGCCTTCGGACCGCAGCCTGCCCGGGCGGCCGCTGGAGGAGCTGTGCGCTGGCGAACGGCATGATGCGATGCGCCGGGCGCTGATGTCGGTCCAGCTCTCGGAACGGCCGCTCTACGCCGAATTCGCGCTGTCCGACGGGCTCGACAGCGTCCGCAAGCGGACCCTGCTGCTGCCGCTCTCCGACGCCACCGACGACCTCGCCTATGTGCTGATGCTGGTCGCCACCGTCTGGCCGGCCGACGCCGCCGTGCAGCAGCGGATCGACGGCTGCCCCGATGTCCGCGTGCACGTCCTCAGCCAGATCTCGGACGAGACGCCGGCGCATTGGGGGGATCCGCAGCCCGAGATCGATCCGGCCGAGCTTCAGTCGATCCTGACCATCATCTGACGGCTGCGGCGCGGCGCCAGCACGCGGGGGCCGCTCAGCGCCACCCCAGTGATCGTTCGGTGGACGGCACTGCGCGGCGGGAACCGAGCCGGTCCGGCTCCTCCCGCTCGCGGCTGCACCACCAGGCGCCGATGGCAAGGCCGACGGAGGGGCCGATCACGGCCCAGACGACCAGGAATGCTGTCACCATGACATCTCTCTTACGCCACCGTGGTTCGGTGAGCATCGGGATC
This sequence comes from Inquilinus sp. NPDC058860, assembly GCF_042743185.1. NCBI lineage: Bacteria > Pseudomonadati > Pseudomonadota > Alphaproteobacteria > Rhodospirillales > Rhodospirillaceae > Inquilinus > Inquilinus sp. NPDC058860. The sequence goes on from NZ_JBHYMS010000005.1 coordinate 24,398, forward strand.
GGCCTCTGACTGAATCGGCCGACAATCCGATATATGGGGTCGATCGGCTCAAAGAAGAACCGTTTCGGTTCCCAGTCGCCGGCCTGCCCGATGCTAGGGGCGCACCCGGAGGCTGGTGGCCGGATTCTGGCGAGAAGCGGATGTGCTCTGCCGGGCATCGACTGGAACCATGCTTTGGTTTTGCGCCATGGGTCCGGGACCGGCAACATACTTTTCGTTAAGGTTCGGGAAAGAATCCGAAAGCCTGTCGGGCGATCCGCCAGCCATCATTATTAAATCGAATTAATGGCGTCGAAACAGGGGGTTAAACGCCGGCATCCCATCTTGTGCATCACACGCCGACCGATCGCGGCCTGGCGCTTTGGACAGTGGTGGAGATGATGCAGATGAAGACCCCCTTCGGTTCCGACGATCGCGGCCCTCGGACCGGCCTCCGCCGGATGACGGCGGCGCTGCTGCTCGGCACGGCCTTGATCGGCGTGCCGGTCGGGGCTGTCCTGACCTTCGACCATCCGGCGGTGGCGCAGAACCAGACCGAGCCCCAGACCTCGATCGTTCCGGCCGCCCCCGGCTCCTTCGCCGGCCTGGTGCGCCAGGTGACGCCGGCCGTGGTCAATGTCTCGACCACCGAGCGTCCGTCGGCCTCGCAGATGGCCGACGAGGATGAGGGCGGCGGCCGGATGCGCCAGTTCCCGCCCGGCTCGCCCTTCGACGAGTTCTTCAAGCGCTTCTTCGACGAGCAGCAGCCCGGCCGCCGCGGCCCGCGCGGTGGCGGTGGCGGAGAGAGCGACCAGGTGATCCATGGCGCCGGCTCCGGCTTCATCATCGACCCGGCCGGCTACATCGTCACCAACAACCACGTGGTGAAGGACGCCGACAACATCTCGGTCACCCTCAATGACGGCACCGTGATCCCGGCCAAGGTCGTGGGCACCGACGAGAAGACGGACCTCGCCCTGCTCAAGGTCGACACCGACAAGAAGCTGACCGCGGTCGAGTGGGGCGACAGCGACGCCGCCCAGGTCGGCGACTGGGTCGTGGCCGTCGGCAACCCGTTCGGCCTCGGCGGCAGCGTCACGGCGGGCATCGTCTCGGCCCGCGGCCGCGACCTGCATTCCGGCCCGTTCGACGACTTCCTGCAGATCGACGCGCCGATCAACCGCGGCAACTCGGGCGGCCCCAGCTTCGACACCAGCGGCAAGGTGATCGGCATCAACAGCGCGATCTATTCGCCCTCGGGCGGCTCGGTCGGCATCGGCTTCGCCATCCCGTCGAACCTGGCCAAGACCGTGATCGCCCAGATCCGCGAGCACGGCAGCGTCCAGCGCGGCTGGCTCGGCGTGCAGATCCAGCAGGTGACGCCGGAGATGGCCGAGGCGCTCGGCCTCGACAAGGCCCGCGGCGCCCTCGTCGCCGACGTCCAGGACGACAGCCCCGCGTTGAAGGCCGGCCTGCACCAGGGCGACGTGATCACCTCCTATGACGGCAAGCCGGTGAGCCAGCTGTCGGATCTGCCCCGCCTGGTCGCCGACACCACCGCCGGCAAGACCGTGCCGGTCGAGGTGCTGCGCAACGGCAAGACCGAGACCGTTTCGGTCGAGATCGCCAAGCTGCCGGCCTCGCAGGACAAGGTCGCCAGCGCCGAGGAGAACGGCCCGGCGGTCGACGACCAGCTCGGCCTGTCGCTCTCGGCCCTGACGCCGAAGGTGCGCCGCGAATTCAGCGTGCCGGACGAGGTCGAGGGCGTGCTCGTCACCGGCATCCGCGACGACGGTCCGGCGCGCGAGACCGGCGTCGGCCCCGGCGACGTCATCGTCCGGGTCGGCAGCGAGGCGGTGAAGACCCCGTCCGAGGTCGCCAGGCAGGTAAAGGCGGCCAAGGAGGCGGACCGCAACGCCGTGATGCTGCTGATCAACCACCAGGGCGATCAGCGCTTCGTCGCGCTGAAGCTGCCGAAGGCCTGATCGGCACAACCCTCTTCGTTCTTCCCCTCGACTTCGGGCGCCGGATTCCCCTTTCCGGCGCCCGCTTTTTTTGCCTTCATCCCGGGCGGGCCTCCCCGGGGAGGCGGCAAAGGCGGAGTCGGCCCTTGGATCGGATCGAGACCCTGCTCGCGGCGATGACGCTCGACGAGAAGATCGGCCAGCTCACCATGATGTCGTCGGCCCTGGCGATCACCGGGCCGGTGCTGCCGGGCGACGTCACCGAGGGCATCCGCGCCGGCCGCATCGGCAGCCTGTTCAACCATTGGGGATCGGGGCGGGTGCGCGAGACCCAGCGAATGGCGGTGGAGGAGACGCGGCTGAAGATCCCGCTGCTCTTCGCCTTCGACGTCATCCACGGCCACCGCACCATCTTCCCGATCCCGCTGGCGGAGGCGGCGCTGTTCTCGCCCGAGCTGTGGGAGCGCACGGCGCGCGAGGCGGCGATGGAGGCGGCGGAGGACGGTCTGGACCTGGTGTTCTCGCCGATGCTCGACATCGCCCGCGATCCGCGCTGGGGCCGCATCTCCGAGGGGCCGGGGGAGGATCCCTGGCTCGCCAGCCGCATCGCCGAGGCCAAGGTCCGCGGCTACCAGACCGCCGACCTCACGGCACCCGATGCGGTGGCGGCCTGCGCCAAGCACTACCTCGCCTATGGCGCCGCGCTCGCCGGCCGCGACTACAACTCGGCCGACGTGTCGGACCGGGCGATCCGCGAGGTCTATCTGCCGCCCTTCGCCGCCGCCGTCGCCGCCGGGGCGGCCGCGGTGATGCCGGCCTTCAACGACGTCGCCGGCGTGCCGATGACGGCCAATGCCGTTCTGCTGCGCGGCACGCTGCTGGGCGAGCTCGGCTTCGAGGGCGCGGTGATCAGCGACTACAACGCGATCATGGAGCTGCTGGCCCATGGCGTCGCCGCCGATGCGGTCGAGGCCGCGGCGCTGGCGCTGAAGGCCGGAATCGACATGGACATGATGAGCGGCGCCTACGCCGCCGGCCTGCCGACGGCGCTGCAGCGCGGCCTGGTCACACAGGATCAGATCGACGGCGCGGTCCGTCGCGTGCTGCGGCTGAAGCAGCGGCTCGGCCTGTTCGACGACCCGTATCGCCGTGTGGTCGCCGTGCCCGACGCCTTCCATGCGGCGGAGCGGCGGCGGCTGGCGCGCGAAACGGCGGCGAAGTCGATCGTGCTGCTGACCAACAAGGGCGTGCTGCCGCTGGCGCCGTCGGCCAAACGCATCGCCGTGATCGGCCCCTTGGCCGATGCGCGGTCGGAGATGCTCGGCTCCTGGGCCGGTGCCGGGCGGTGGGAGGAGGCGGTGACCATCCTCGAGGGCATCAAGGCGGCCCTGCCGCAGGCCGAGATCGCCTATGTCCCCGGCACCGAGATCGAGACCGGGGGCGACGCCGGCATCGCATCAGCGGTCGAGGCCGCGCGCGGCGCCGAGATCGTGCTGCTGTGCCTCGGCGAGGCGGCGATCATGAGCGGCGAGGCGGCCAGCCGGGCCCGCCCCGGGCTGCCGGGCCTGCAGCGCAACCTGGCCGAGGCGGTGCTCGACCTCGGCGTGCCGGTGGTGGCGCTCCTGACCTCCGGCCGGCCGCTGATGCTGCCCTGGCTGTTCGAGCGCGCGGCGGCGGTCGCCGCCACCTGGTTCCTCGGCCACGAGGCCGGCCACGCCGTCGCCGACGTGCTGACCGGCGCGGTCAACCCGTCCGGCCGGCTGCCGGTGACGTGGCCGCGCGATGTCGGCCAGGTGCCGATCTTCTTCGGCGAGCGCAACACCGGCCGCCCGACCGACCCGGACCAGCACTACACCAGCAAATACATCGACCTGCCGTCGACGCCGCAATTCCCCTTCGGCCACGGCCTGTCCTACAGCCGCTTCGCCCTCGGCGACCTGCGCATCTCCGCCCCGGTGCTGCGCCCGGGCGAGACGCTGACGGTCGAGGTCGCCGTAACCAACAGCGGCACGGTGGCGGGCGAGGAGACGGTGTTCCTGTTCACCCGCGACCCCGTCGCCAGCGTGGCCCGGCCGCTGCTGGAGCTGAAGGGCATGGCCAAGGCGGCGCTGGCCCCCGGCCAGAAGCAGCTGCTGCGCCTGCCGCTGGCGGCCGCGGCGCTGCAGTTCCCGGGCCTCGACCTGACGCCGGCGCTGGAGGCCGGCGACATCGAGATCCTGGTCGGCACCAAGGCCGAACGGCCCGAGCTGCTGTCGGCGACGATCTGGGTCGAGGTCTGAGATCTCGTAGGTTGGGTTCGCTGGCGCGAACCCAACCTACGATGGACTGATTCCGCCCGACAGAACCGTCATCGCGAGCACCGCCGCGTCTTGCTGCCTTGTTGTGTTATGATATAACATAAATTCAAATCACGAATTTCAGACGAGGCCGACCCGATATGACAGGAACCCGATTGTCCGCCGCCGCGGCGCTGCTGACCGCGCTGTCCGCCCATGCCGTTTCCGCCCATGACCATGCCGTGTCGCGTGGGCGCCTGGTCTTCGCCGATCACGAGAAGCCCGTCGTCAGCGTGCTCGATCTCGACACCGCGAAGGTGACCCACAGCTTCGAGGTGTCGAAGGCCGATCCGACGCTGATCGGAACCGAGGGCGGGCGCTTCGTCGTGATCCGCACGGGCGACGAATCCGGCACCATCCGGGTCCTGGACAGCGGCCTGTTCTACGAGTCCCACGAGGACCATTTCGACATCGAGAAGGGCGAGGTGAAGCTGCTCGACCTGACCCTCACCGGCGACAAGCCGTCCCATGTCGTGTCGGAGCAGGGCTGGCTGACCGTCTTCTACGACGGGCAGCGCCCCTGGCTCGGCGAGAGCGACCCGAAGGTGGTGGCGATCCGGCTCGACGCGCTGGACGACGACACCGTCGAGACCACCGTCTGGCCGGCGCCCGCACCGCAGCACGGCATCGCCGTGCCGCTCGGCGGCGACCGGTTCCTGGTCTCGGTGTCGAAAGAGGCCTATGCGAAGGGCGACGACAAGACGGTGTCGTCGCGGCCGAACGGCTTCCAGATCCTCGACAAGGCGCAGGGCTGGACCGCCGTCGCGTCCTTCAACGACACGGCGGACCCGGACCGCTCCTGCAAGGAGTTCCATGGCCATGCCGGGCTGCAGGACGTCCATGTCTTCGGCTGCAACGCCCGGATCGAAGGCGACGCCGCCAGCGACGGCGGCGTCCTGGTCGTAGGCCCGGGGCTGGATGGGGCGTGGGATGCGCGCAAGCTCGCCTATCCCGACGGCCGCCGCGCCAGCACGATCAAGGCCGGCCCGACGGGCCAGCACCTGGTCGCCAATTACGGCGGCGACCAGGGGCGTCCCTTCGCCGCGCTGCTCAGGATCGATCCGAAGGCCGAGACGCTGACCGCCGAGGATGTGTTCCAGATCCCCGGCGGGCAGGCGGTCTGCCAATACGAGGTGACCGGCGACGGCAAGCGCGTCGTCAACCTGACCCAGGACGGCAAGCTGCGCGTCTACGAGATCGCGCCGGAGTGGAAGGCGGTGGCGGAGTTCGATGCCGTTCCGGCCTTCGATTGCGCCTGGGACGCGGCGACGCCGGCCCCGACCGTCGCCATCATCGGCAACAGCGCCTTCGTCAGCGACCCGGAGAACGGCCGCATCCGCGAATTCTACCTGAACAGCCTGAAGCAGGGCCTCGACATCCCGGTCGGCGGCAAGCCCTCCGCCATCGCCGGCGGCGGCAACGCCGGCTAAGCCGGGGGCGGCGGGTCGGCCTCTGCCCCCCGGCCGGCCCGCACCGCCCCGGCATACATGCCGCTGCGCCGGAAGTCGCGCGGCCCGATGCCGTAGAAGCGGCGGAAGACCTTGGCGAAGTAGTTGGCGTCGTCGAAGCCGCAGCGCTGGGCGATCACCTTGACCGGCGCCTCCTCGATATGCAGCAGCCGCGCCGCCTCCTCCATGCGCAGGCGCAGCAGGTAGCGCGCCGGGGTCGTGCCCTCATGCGCGGCGAAGACCCGGCTGAAATGATAGCGGCTGTAGCCCGCGGCCTTGGCCATGCGGGCGACGTCGATCCGCTCGGCCGGCTGGCCGGCGCACAGCGACACGGCGCGCTCGATCGCCGCTGGCCGGGGCGAATCCGCCGGCATCTCGCCCCAGGGCAGCAGCTCCTCGGCCAGGCCCATCGCCGCGCCATAGGCGAGGGCGGAGGCGCGGGCCGGGCTGCCGGCCTCGCCCTGCAGCGCCGACAGGCAGGAGCCCGCCAGCCGCTCGACCGCGGCCTCCGGCAGCGTCACCACCGGGCCGTGCGCGGCCATGACCTCGCGCCAGACGCGCAGCACCTCGCGGCCGTTCAGGCACAGCCAGAAGAACTCCCATTCCGGGTTGCGGCCCAGCCAGTAGCGGTTGTCGTGCGGGAAGCGCAGCAGCATGGTCTGGCCCGGCCGCAGCTCCCAGCGCTTGCGCTCGACCCGCAGATGGCCGCGGCCGCCGATCGTGTGCTGCAGCAGCACGAAGGGCGCGTCGCCGCGCCTCAGCCCGTGCCAGTCGTAGCCGGGGTCGGTGCAGCGGTCGTAGCCGGCGCTGGTGACCATGGCGTGCAGCCGGTACCGGTCCTTCGGGAACACCACCGAGACCCCGCCCGGAGCGCGGTCGCGCAGCATCGACAGCATGGAATGCCCCATGATCGCACGAAATTCCTCTTTCGCTGGTTTTCCCGGCCTCATAGACCATAGCACGAAACTGCTTGCCGAGGGGCCGGGCAGGCTCCGGGAGGATGCGATGAAGGTTGCCGTGATCGGCGCGGGCAGCGTCGGCTTCACCCGGAAGCTGGTGCGCGACATGCTGAAGGTGCCGGAGCTGCAGGACACCGAATTCGCGCTGCACGACATCAGCGTCGACAATCTCGACATGGTGGCGCAGATCCTGCGCCGCGACATCGAGGCCAACCGCCTGCCAGCGAAGGTCACCACCTCGTTGGACCGGCGCCGGGCGCTGGCGGGCACGCGCTACGTCATCAGCTGCGTCCGCATCGGCGGCCTCAGCGCCTTCGCCGGCGACATCGAGATCCCGCTGAAATACGGCGTCGACCAATGCGTCGGCGACACCATCTGCGCCGGCGGCATCCTGTACGGCCAGCGGAACATCCCGCAGATCCTCGATTTCTGCCGCGACATCCGGGCGGAGGCGGAGGAGGGGGCGTGGTTCCTGAACTATGCCAACCCGATGGCGATGAACACCTGGGCCGCGATCGAGCATGGCGGCGTCGCCAACACAATCGGTCTGTGCCACGGCGTGCAGCATGGCTGGCACCAGATCGCCGAGGTGCTGGGCGCCGAGGATCCGCGCGAGGTCAACTATATCTGCGCCGGCATCAACCACCAGACCTGGTACATCGACATCCGCTTCCACGGCCGGAAGATCGAGGCGGCGGAGCTGCTGGAGGCGTTCGAGCGCCATCCGCGCTACAGCCAGGAGGAGAAGGTCCGGATCGACGTGCTGCGCCGCTTCGGCTGCTATTCGACCGAGAGCAACGGCCATCTCAGCGAATACCTGCCCTGGTACCGGAAGCGGCCGGATGAGATCAACCGCTGGATCGACCTGTCGAACTGGATCAACGGCGAGACCGGCGGCTATCTGCGCCACTGCACCGAGCAGCGGAACTGGTTCGAGACCGACTTCCCGCGCTGGCTGTCCGAGGCCGGGGCGCCGCTCTCCGACTACCGCCGCTCCGACGAGCACGGCAGCTACATCATCGAGGCGCTGGAGACCGGCCGGGTCTATCGCGGCCATTTCAACCGGCGCAACGAAGGACTGATCACCAACCTGCCGCAGGACTGCATCGTCGAGACGCCGGGCTTCGTCGACCGCTTCGGCCTGAACATGGCGGCGGGGCTGGATCTGCCGCTGGGCTGCGCCGCGACCTGCAGCGCTTCGGTCAACGTCCAGCGCATGGCGGTGCAGGCGGCGGTCACCGGCGACCTCGACCTGCTGCGCCTGGCCGTGCTGCACGATCCGCTGGTCGGCGCCGTCTGCAACCCGGACGAGGTCTGGCAGATGGTGGACGAGCTGCTGGTGGCCCAGGCCGAATGGCTGCCGCAATACGCCCATGCCGTCGACGGCGCACGGCAGCGTCTGGCCCGCGGCGGCGTGGCGACGCGCGACTGGGGCGGCGCCGCCCGCCTGTCGGTGCGCAGCGTCGACCAGCTGCGCGAGGCCCGGGCCAAAGTCGCGAACTAGCCGGGCGATCAACGCCCCGGCGGAGCATCAATGAGGGGAGGCGACCATGAGGTTGACGAAGATCGTGCTCGTGCTGGCGGGGCTGCTGCTGGCGCTGCCGGCCGTGGCCGAGCCGGTGACCCTGCGCTTCTGGGTGGCCTGGGACCCCGCCCAGCCCGACGCCAAGGCGATGCAGGCGCAGATCGCCGCCTTCGAGCAGGCGCATCCGGACATCAGGATCGAGACCCAGAACATCGCCTTCGGCGCCCTGCACGACAAGCTGGTGACGGCGGTGGCCGGCGGCGACGCGCCCGACATCAGCTGGGGCCTGGCGGAATGGTTCGGCGAGCTGTACCGCATGGGCGCGCTGCTCGACCTCACGCCTTACGCCGCTGATTGGCCGGGGCGCGAGGGGATCCACCCCAATGTGATCGAGGCGCTGACCATCGACGGCAAGCTGATGGCGATGCCGCATTACCTCGGCATCCGGGCGCTGCTCTATCACGAGGAGATGCTCAAGAAGGCCGGGATCGCGGCGCCGCCGAAGACCTGGGACGAGCTGATCGCGGCGGCCGCCAAGGTCAAGGCGGCCACCGGGCAATACGGCTTCGGCATCGCCGGCACCGGCGTGCGGGCGCCGCAGGAGCTGATCATGTACCTGGCCCAGAACGACGTCGCCATCGCCCGGCGCCAGCCGGACGGCGGCTACAAGAACAGCTGGGCCGACGACCCGGCGGAGCTGGCGCGGGCGACCGAGGTCTTCGCCTTCTACCGCCGCCTGCTGGACGAGGGCGCGATGCAGCCCGAAGCCGCCGGCTGGGGCTGGGAGCAGGAGGACAGCAACTTCGCCCTCGGCAAATACGCCATGGCGGTCGACGGCGCCTGGATGCAGTCGCGCGCCCAGCAGAATCCCGAGAGCATGGCCGACGTCAAGGTGGCGCCGCCGCCGTACAGGCTGAAGCCGGCGACCTTCTTCGAGATCAATCCCTTCTTCCTCTACAAGTCGACGCAGCACCCGAAAGAGGTCTGGGCCTTTGCCGCCTTCATGACCGGCCGCGACTACCAGGCGGCGGGGCGCCCGACGACTTCGGTGCGCAAGGATGTGGTCAGCCCCGGCGTGTGGGGCGAGGGCTTCTCCTCCTTGGCGCCGACCGGCGTGGTCTTCCCGCCGGTGGCGCTGGGCCAGATCACCCGGGCGATGGAGGAATCGATCGGCCGGGTGCTGTTGAAGAAGGAGGACCCGGCCGAGGTCGCCGCCTGGCTCGGCAAGCAGGTCAACCGCGCCCTGCGCCAGTCCGGCGAGCTGAGCTCGTCCTAGGCATGAAGGCCGCCGCCGAAGCCGCAGCCCGGGCGCCGATCCTCCCCCTCCGGGCCACGGGCCGGGCGCCGACCCGCGCCGCCCGGATCCGGCGCACTGCGCTGGTCTTCCTGGCGCCGGCCGGGATTCTGGTCCTGGTGCTGGTCGCCTATCCGCTGCTGCGGGTGCTGTGGGACAGCCTGCGCTACGTCAACCTAGTCAACCCCTCCGTCACCGGCTTCGCCGGCTGGGACAACTACCTGACGGTGTGGGAGGACGGCGATTTCCTGCCGGCGCTCTGGAACACCGCGATCTGGACCGGGCTGTCGGTGGCTGGCGAATACGCGCTCGGCCTCGCCTCCGCCGTCGCGCTGGCCCAGCCGGTCAGGGCCCGCGCCATCTTCCGCGGCCTGATCATCATCCCCTGGGTGATCCCGATCGCCGTCGCCGGGCTGAACTGGACCTGGATGCTGACGCCCGACTACGGGATCCTGAACATCTGGATGGTCAAGCTGGGCCTGCTCGACGCGCCCTATCCCTGGCTCGGCCAGATGGACACGGCGCTGCTGACCGTCACCTTCGTCAACATCTGGCGCAGCTATCCCTTCTACACCCTCAGCCTGCTGGCGGCGCTGCAGGCGATCCCGCGCGAGCTGCACGAGGCCGCGGCGGTGGACGGGGCAGGGGCCTGGCGCCGTTTCCGGGTGATCACCCTGCCTCATCTGCGCACCGTGTCGCTGACGCTGATCTTCATCCACATCGTCTGGACCGCGATCAATTTCGACTTCATCTGGGTGATGACCGAAGGCGGCCCGCTGAACGCGTCGGAGACGCTGCCGATCATGATCTACCGCTACGCCATGCAGGATTTCGACGTCGGCGCCGCCTGCGCCGTGGCCTCGATGTCGATGGCGTTCCTGGCCAGCCTGTTCTTCGTCTACCACTACGGCGTCGCCCGGCGCCGGCGGGAGGGCTGATGGTCGTCGGCGCCTCCCAGCGGTCGCTGCGCAGCGTGCTGACCTACGGCACGCTGATCCTGTTCGCGGCCTACAGCCTGTTCCCGTTCCTGTGGATGATCGACACGGCCCTGAAGCCGGTGGCGGAGGTGCGCAGCGCCGATCCCAGCTTCTGGATCGACGCCCCGACCCTGTCGAACTTCACCCGGGTGCTGCTGGACAGCGAGTTCCTGACCTATTTCCGCAACAGCCTGATCGTCGCCGCCGGATCGACCATCCTGACCATCACCATCTCGGTGTTCTGCAGCTATGCGCTCAGCCGCTGGGCGTACCTGTCGCTGTCGCGCCTGGTCGGCGGGGCGCTGCTGCTGTCGCAGATGATCCCGGGCGTGCTGCTGCTCGTGCCGCTCTACATCCTGATGCAGCGCCTCGGCCTGCTGTCGACCTATGCGGCGCTGATCATCGTCTATTGCACCTTCACCATCCCGCTCTGCACCTTCATGCTGAAGGGCTTTTTCGACGCCGTGCCGCGCGAGCTGGAGGACGCGTCGGAGATCGACGGCTGCTCCCGCACCGGCTTCATCCTCCGCGTGCTGCTGCCGGTCTCGGCGCCCGGCATCTTCGCCACCGCAGTCTTCGCCTTCGTCACCGCCTGGAACGAGTTCATGTTCGGCTATGTGCTGATCAACAGCGACGCGCGGCGGACCCTGACCCCCGGCATCATGCTGTTCAAGGGTTCGCACCTGACCGACTGGGGCGGGCTGATGGCCGCCTCCGTCCTCGCCGTGGTGCCGATCGCGCTCGGCTTCGTCTATCTCCAGCGCTTCCTGGTCGAGGGCCTGTCGGCCGGGGCGGTGAAGGGCTGATAGTTTCCAAGGGCGGAAACTGTTGTTGCCTTCGGGATCGCCTTCGAATAGTTTCCATGCAAGGAAACTGTTGGGCTGAGGCATGCAGCACCTCGACCGCATCTTCGTCGCCCTGTCCGACCCGAACCGGCGGAGCATGGCCGAACGCCTGAGCCGCGGCCCGGCGACGGTCAAGCAGCTGGCCGAGCCGGCGGGGATGCGGCTGCCCTCGGCGGTCAAGCATCTTCGGGTGCTGGAGGACAGCGGCATCGTCGTGTCGCGCAAGGCCGGCCGCGCCCGCACCTACAGCCTGCAGCCCGCCGCCCTGACCGTGATCGCCGACTGGGTGCGGGACCGCGAGGCCGCCCTGCACGCCGCCTTCGACCGCCTGGACGCCGCGATGCGCGAGATCCCCGAGGAGGAACCGTGACCACCGTCGACCATCACACCTTCGTCGTCGAGCGCGAGCTGCCCGGCAGCCCCGTCCATGCCTTCCGCTTCTGGTCGGAGCCGGAGCTGAAGCGGCGCTGGACCGATTGCCATCCCGACTGGGCCGTGCTCGAGGACCTGTTCGACTTCCGGGCCGGCGGCATCGAGGCCAAGCGCTGGCGGATGCCCGACGGGCAGGAGATGACCTTCCGGGCCCATTACCTCGATATCGTCGCCGGGCAGCGGATCATCTACGCCTATGAGATGACTTTCGGCGGCCAGCGGGTCTCGGCCTCACTGGCGACGGTCGAGCTGGTCCCGGCCGGCGCGCGGAGCCGGATGAGGTTCACGGAGCAGGCGGCGTTCCTCGGCGGCGGCGACGGCGCCCGCCGACAGCGCGTCGGCGGCACCGAGGCCGCCTTCGACGGGCTGGTCGAGGCGATCCGGCAGGATTTCGCCGGGCGGCTATAGCCGCTCGGCCCGGGCCTTCAGCAGCCGGTAGACGAGGGCGCGCAGGGCCTTCAGGCGGGTCGGCCAGGACGCGGTCATGGCGTCGCTCCTTGCGGGACGAGGGCTTCGGCGGGCGGCGCCGCCGTCGCGATGGGCAGGGGTTGCTTGCGGGTGAGGTCGAGGTCGTATGTCACCCGGGCGCCGTAGCGGCCGGGCGCCTGCGGGTCGTGGCGCAGCTTGTCGAAAGCGAGGAGGCGGGTGCCGAGCCCGAACGCCTCCTTCAGGTCGTGGGTGACCATGATCACCGTCATGCCGTGCTGCCGCCACAAGGGCTTCAGCAGCGCGTGCATCTGCAGCCGCGTGCCGGGGTCGAGTGCGCCGAAGGGCTCGTCCAGCAGCAGCACTTTCGGGCGTTTGGCCAGGGCCTGGGCGATGGCCAGCCGCTGCTGCATGCCGCCGGACAGGGCGCTCGGGTACTTGTCGCGATGGGCGGCCAGGCCGACCGCGGCCAGCAGCGCCTCGCTCTCCCCAACCGCCCGGCGGCGGGCGGCGCCGAACAGGCGGCCCATCACCGGGCTGCCGCCGAATTCGAAGCCGGCCAGGACATTCCCCAGCACGGTCAGATGCGGGAACACGGAATAGCGCTGGAACACGATGCCGCGGTCCGGGCCCGGCTCGTCCGGCAGCGTCGTGCCGTCGAGCAGCAGCCGGCCGCGGCTCGGCCGCTCCTGCCCCAGCACCAGGCGCAGGAAGGTGCTCTTGCCGCAGCCGGACGGGCCGACCACGGTGACGAAGGCGCCCGAGGCGATGTCGAGGTTGATCGCCTCCAGTACGATCTGGTCGCCGTATTCGACCCAGAGGTCGCGGACGGCGATGGCGCTCATCGCCGGCCCCCGTCATAGGCCCAGGCGAAGGCGCCGCGGGCCAGGCGGGCCAGTGCCAGGTCGATCAGGAAGGCCAGCAGCGTGATCCAGGCGACATAGGGCAGGATCACGTCCATCGCCAGGTAGCGGCGGACCAGGAAGATGCGGTAGCCGAGGCCGCTGTCCGCCGCGATCGCCTCGGACGAGATCAGGAACAGGAAGGCGGGGCCCAGCGACAGGCGCAGCGCCTCGATCAGCCGCGGCAGAATCTGCGGCAGCACCACCCGCAGCACGATCTGCCAGGTCGAGGCGCCGAGCGTCTGCGCCTTGATCAGCTGCTCGCGCGGGATGGCGCCGACGCTGAGCGCCAGGTCGCGCACAAGGAACGGGGCGATGCCGATCACGATCAGCACCACCTTGGACAGTTCGCCCAGGCCGAAGACGATGAACAGGATCGGCAGCAGCGCCATGGGCGGGATCATCGACAGGACCGCGACCAGCGGCCCCAGCGTCGCGTCCGCCAGCGGCAGGATGCCGAGCGCGGTGCCGAGGGCGAGGCCGATCAGCGTGGCGACGAAGAGGCCGATGACCAGGCGCTGCAGGCTGGCCGCGGTGTCGGCCAGCAGCGTGATCTCGCCGGTGCGGCGGTCGGGCTCGGTCGCCAGCCGCGCCGCGGTATCCGCCATCTGGGCGACCGGCGGCAGCAGCTTGTCGTCCGGGTTAGCGGCGCGGCGCTCCGCCGACCCCAGCACATAGATGCAGGCGAGGATCAGGAACGGCAGCAGCGCCAGCAGCAGGCGGCTGCCGCGGCCCGGCGCGATGTTCATGGCGCGGCGCATGGCGGTCAGCCGCGCGTCAGAGCTTGCCGTCGGCCGCCAGCGCCATGAAGGACGGGTCGAAGCGCAGCTTGACGTTGCCGGCGTCGCCCAGCGCCTCGCCCTTGGCGAAGGCTATGCCGACGGCGTCCTTGCTGCGCGCCCCTTCGCCCAGGAGGCCGTGGTCGAAGGAGAAGCCGCGCACCAGGTCCATGGTGCGCACCAGCTCCGGGCTCTCGCTGAACGCCACCGCTTCCTTCGGGTCGGCGAACAGGCGGGTCGCCGCCAGCTGCGCCTCGAAGCCGGCCAGGTCGGTGCCGGACTGCCTCGCCATCGCCTCGCGCGCCGCCCGGCCCTTCTCGCCGGGGTCGGTCACCAGCGCCAGGGTCTCGAACCAGATGCCGACCAGCGCCCTGCCGAAATCGGGGTTGTCCTTCAGCGTCTCGGTGTTGACGCCCATCAGGTCGATGATCTCGCCGGGCACCTTGCTGCTGTCGAACAGCAGCGTGGCGCCGGGCTCCGACTTCACCTCGGCCAGCAGCGGGTTCCAGGTGACGACGCTGGCCACATCCGGCGACTTGAAGGCGGCGACGATGTCGGCGTCGGAGGTGTTGACCACCTTCACGTCGCGCTCCGACAGCCCGGCGCTGTCCAGCGCCCGGGCGAGGAGGTAATGCGACACCGACAACTCGACCAGGTTCAGGCTCTCGCCCTTCAGCGCGGCGACGCTGCCGGCGGTCTTGGAGACGATGCCGTCATTGCCGTTCGAGAAGTCGCCGACGATCAGCGCCGTGGTGTCGACCCCGCCGGCCGCCGGGATGGTCAGCGCGTCCATGTTGGTCAGGGTCACGCCGTCGAACTTGCCGGCTGTGAACTGGTTGATCGATTCGACGTAGTCGTTGATCTGCACCACGTTGATGGTGATGCCGTATCTGTCGGCCCACTTCTTGACGATGCCGGTCTCGGCCGCATAGGGCCACGGCATCCAGCCGACATAGATGGTCCAGGCGACGTCGAAGCTCTTCTTCGGCGCGGCCTCGGCCTGCGGGGCGGACAGGGCGACGATCGCGGTGAGCAGGAGGGCGGCAAGTCTCGGCAACGGCATCGGAAACTCCTCGCTTGGACGGCCATCGGCCGGTTTCGCCACAAGGAGGTTCGCCGCGCATGGGAGGCCGGTCCGCGGCGGCGAACCCGTGCAGTGACCTCCCGGGTTTTTGCCCCGCCGTGTCTCCCGCCCGTCGCCGGGCCGAAGTGCGTCTCTCGGACCAGCATCGCCACGCGACCGGAACCCTAGACGCTCTGCACGGTCTGCAGCGAAGCAAGGGCCGTGCCAGCCGGGTCGCGGCACGGATCGCGCGGAGTGCGGCCGGTCAGAATGAATGGGATGACGTGATTTTGCCCGCCAGGCCCGAATTTTGGGCAGTGTCCTGGAGTTCGCGGTGTCCGGCCGGCGCCAGCTGGGGGAAGCGCATCGCGACGTGCAGGCCGGGCGCGTTGTCGGTCAGCGACAGCGTCGCCCGGTGCAGACGCGCCACGGCCGAGACCAGCGACAGGCCCAGCCCGGCGCCCGGGGCGCTGCGGCTGGCGTCGAGCCGGACGAAGCGGTCCAGCACCCGGCCGCGCGCCTCCTCCGGGATGCCGGGGCCGGTGTCGCGGATGGCGAGCACCGCGCCTTCGCCGTCGCGCTGGACGGCGAGCGTGATCCGGCCGCCCTCCGGCGTGTACTTGATGGCGTTGTCCAGCAGGTTGGCCACGGCCTGGGCCAGCAGATGGCTGTTGCCGGGCACGGTCACGCCCGGCTCGATCTCGGCCGTCAGGGTCTGCCCCTTGTCCTCTGCCACCGGGCCGTACAGCTCGCCGGCATCGCCGGCCAGCGCCGACAGCTCGATCGGGCTGAACCGGTCGCGCACCGCCCCGGCTTCGGCCAACGCGATCTCGATCAGCGCGTTGAAGGTGGCGAGGATGCCGTCGGCCTCGCGGATCGCATCCTCCATCGCCCGGCGGAAGCCGTCGGCGTCGGCCTCGCTCATCAGCGAGACCTCCAGCCGGCTTCGCAGCCGCGAGATCGGGCTGCGCAAATCGTGCGCGATGTTGTCGGCGACGCCGCGCATGCCGGTCATCAGCCCGTCGATCTGGTCGAGCATGGCGTTCAGGCTGGTCGCCAGCCGGTCGAACTCATCGCGGTTGCCGCGCACCGGCATGCGCCGGGTCAGGTCCCCCTGCAGGATGTCCTCGGTGCCGCGGTTGATGCCCTCGATCCGGGCCAGCAGGCTGCGGCTCATCAGGATGCCGCCGGCGATGCCCAGCACGGCGGTCAGGATCAGGCCGCCGATCAGCGCATCGGTCATCAGCTTGGTGAAATCGGTGCGCTCGGTCATGTCGCGCCCGACCAGCAGGTAGAAGCCGCCGATCAGCTGGAAGGTGCGGGCCCGCGCCACCTGGGGCCTGGCGTTTTCGCCCACCTCGGTCGCCACCAGGAAATCGACCGTGCTGTCGGAGGCGCCGCGGGCGATCGGCGGCCAGGACGACAGGTTGCCCTCGATCCGGTTGTAGTTGCGGTCGGCCAGCAGGTACAGGCCGCGCCGGCCCGGGGCGGCCTGGCTGCGCTCGCGGATGATCCGCATCAGGCCGACCAGGCCGAACTGCCGATATTGTTCGGCCAGTCCGGTGATCTCGGCCTGGATGGTGTCGTCGGTCTGCGAGCCGATCACCCGCACCGTCTGCCAGTACACGAACCCCATCACGCCGGCGACGGACACCCCGAACACCAGCATATAGATGATCGCGTAGCGGAAGGTGGAGCTGCGAAGGACCCTAATCAGATGCACGGAGGCAGTATCCGGCGCCGCGCACGGTCTGCAGCAGCGGCGTGTCGAAGTCCCGGTCGATCTTCTGCCGCAGCCGGCTGATATGGACGTCGATCACGTTGGTCTGTGGATCGAAGTGATAGTTCCAGACATTCTCCAGCAGCATGGTCCGGGTGACCACCTGGCCGGAATGGCGCATCAGGTACTCCAGGATCTGGAACTCGCGCTGCTGCAGGTCGATCTTGCGGCCGGACCGGGTGACGCTGCGCGACAGCAGGTCCATCTTCAGGTCGCCGATCTGCAGCTCGGTCTGCGCCGCCGCGGGGGCGATGCCGCGGCGCAGCAGCGCCTCCAGCCGGGCCAGCAGCTCGGTGAAGGCATAGGGCTTCGTCAGGTAGTCGTCGCCGCCGGCGCGCAGGCCGCGGACCCGGTCGTCGACCTGGCCCATCGCGCTCAGGAACAAGACCGGCGTCTGGTTGCCGTTGCGCCGGATGGTCTCGACGATCAGCAGGCCGTCCATGCCCGGCAGCATGCGGTCGACGATCATCGCGTCATAGGTCTCGCTGGTCGCCAGGAACAGCCCCTGCGGCCCGTCCGGCGCATGGTCCACGACGAATCCGCTCTCGCGCAGCCCCTTGGTCAGGTACTGCGCGGCCTGGGCGTCGTCTTCGATCACGAGGATTCGCATGATCCTGACCTTACGACGAGGCGGGGCGGTTCGGAAATGACAAGCATGTCATGGCCGGCCCATCCTCCGGTTAGATTTTGTGGTCTGGGGCGGCGTTCGGCCGGGTCAGGATATAGAGGATCAGGATCGCGAAGAACGCGGCGACGATCCCGATCACCACCCGCGAATGCACCGCGACCACCACCAGCGCCAGGCTGGCGCCGAGGCTGACCACCGCCAGCAGCTTGGCCCAGGCCGGGATGGCGCCGTGCCGTTCCCAGGCCTGCAGCGTCGGGCCGAAGCGGGGGTGGGTCAGCAGCCAGTTGTGCAGCCGCGGCGAGGAGCGGGCGAAGGCCCACAGCGCCAGGATCATGAAGATCGTGGTCGGCCACAGCGGCACGAACAGCCCGATGACGCCGGCGACGACGCAGAGCGTACCGAACAGCTGCAGCACCAGCCGCAGCGTGGTCGGGCCCAGGACCCCGATCCGTCTGAGGCTAAACCGCATATCCCGCCCTCGTTGTGTTCTGCGCCGGTTCAACCTGCCGGCTGGGCAGGAGAGCGGCGCAGCGCGATGTGATGCATCGCGCAAGCCGTTCGACGCCCCCAGCCGGCAGGTTCAACCGGCCCGGAGGGTCGCCTTGCGGCGGCCGCCTGCGGGCGCGGGCCGCTCGACCGTATGTCCCTATACGCTCTTCGCGGCCCGCGCCCTCATTCGACTCACCGCAAGGCGACGCAGAACGCAAGGAGGGCGGGATATGCGGTTTAGACCGCGGCATGGCGCTTCGCCGGCCCCGGCAGGGCGGCGTCGAGAATCTCCGCCGGCACGCCCTGCACCGCGATCCGGCCCTCGGCCATCAGCACGGCGCTGTCGGCCAGGCGCATCAGCGCCGGGCGGTGGGTGATCACCAGCGTGGTGCGGCCGGCGGTCAGCCGTTCCAGCGCCTCGATCACCTGCGCCTCGGTGTCGCCGTCCAGCCCCTCGGTCGGCTCGTCCAGCACCAGGATCGGCGCGTCCTTCAGGATGCAGCGGGCCAGGGCGATGCGCCGCGCCTGGCCGCCGGAGACCTGGACCCCGGCCTCGCCGACCCAGGTGTCGAGGCCGCGGGGCAACGCCGCGACCCAGGCGGAAAGACCGGCAGCCTCGACAGCGGCGGCCAGCCGGTCCGGGCACGCATCCGGGTCGCCGATCAGCAGGTTATCGCGGATCGTCCCGGCGAAGATCTGGCTGCGCTGCGACAGATAGGCGATACGGCGCCAGATCTCGGCCTGCGGCAGGCGGCGCAGGTCGACGCCGCCCAGGGTGACGGTGCCCTCGTCCGGGTCGCGAAAGCGCAGGATCAGGGCGGTCAGCGTGCTCTTGCCGCTGCCGCTCGGGCCGACCAGCGCGACCCGCTGGCCTTCCGGCAGCTCCAGGTCGATGTCACGCACCGCCGGCCGGTCGCCCGGCCGGTACCGGTAGGACACGCCGGACAGGATAAGGGTGTTTCCGTCCGGCGCCGGGGCGGGCGCCTCCGGGTCGCGCACCAGCGGCGCCAGCCCGGCGAAATCGAGCAGCCTGCGGGCGGCGGCGCGGGTGCGGCCGAGGTTCTGGAAGGCCAGCGGCAGGGGCACCAGCGCGTCGAACAGGGCCAGCGCGCCCAGCATCATCAACGCTACGGCCGGCCCCGGCAGCACCCCGGCGGCGACCCCGGCGACGCCCAGCGCCAGGATCGCCAGAGCCGCCAGCTGTCCGGCCAAGCCGGACAGGGCGGTCGAGACGCCGGACAACCGGGCCATGTGGCGCTGCGCCGCCATCAGCTCTTCGTTCTCGGCCAGCACCGCCTCGGCATGGCGGCCGTCGGCCTGATAGACCTTCAGCTCGGCCAAGCCCTGCACGCCCTCGACGATGCGGGTGCGCAGCCGCGCCGTGGCCAGGGCGATGGCCTGGCCGACCGGGGCGCCGATCCGCTGCATCGCCCAGGGCAAGGCGATGCCGACCAAGATCGCCAGCGCCACCACGATCGCCGCCGCGGCCGGGTCCAGCCACAGCAGCACGCCGCCGACCAGCAGCACCGCGAGGACGGCCACGACGGCGGGCACGATCACCCGCAGATAGACGGCGTCGAGGGAATCGACATCGGCGGTCATGCGGTTCAGCAGGTCGCCGCCGCGCTGTTCCTCCAGCCGGGCCGGGGCCAGCGGGATGGCGGCGCGGAACAGCCAGACGCGCAGCCCCGCCAGGAAGCGGAAGGTGGCGTCATGCGTCACCAGCCGCTCGGCATAGCGCGACCCGGTGCGCAGCACGGCCAGGCCGCGGATGCCGGCCGACGGGCTGGCGAAGTTGAAGGCCACGGCGGTCGCGGCCACGGCACCGGCCACGGCCGAGGCGGCGATGAACCAGCCCGACAGCACCAGCAGGCCCAGCCCCGACAGGGCGGTGACGACGGCGAGCAGCAGGCCGAGCACCATCTTCCGCCGCTGCGGTCGCGCCAGGCGCAGGATGGCGAGGAGGGGGCGGTCGCGGCGATCCATCATGCCGCCTCCGCCTGCACCCGGCCCTGGTCCAGCAGGATCCGGCGGTCGGCGATCGCCATCGCCGCCGGGCTGTGCGTCGCCACCACCACGGTGCGGCCACGGGCCAGCCGGCGGATCGACTCCAGGATTTCCGCCTCGGTGTCGCGGTCGAGTGCGGCGGTCGGCTCGTCCAGCAACACCAGCGGCGCATCCTTCAGGAAGGCGCGGGCCAGGGCGACGCGCTGGGCCTGGCCGCCGGACAGGCCGACACCGCGTTCGCCGACCGGCGTGTCCAGGCCCTGCGGCAGCGCCGCCGCGAACTCCGTCACCCGGGCCTCGGCCGCGGCGCGCTCGACCGCCGCATCGTCGGCCTCGGGCCGGCCCAGCCGGATGTTGTCGCGCAGCGTGCCGTGGAACAGCACCGGCGCCTGGCCGATCCAGGCGATGCGGCGGCGCAGCGCCTCCGGGTCGATCTCGGCCAGGTCGACGCCGTTGACCAGCACCCGGCCGGCATCCGGCCGGCGGAAGCCCAGCAGCAGCGACAGCAGGGTCGACTTGCCGGCGCCGCTCATGCCCACCAGGGCGACATGGTCGCCCGGCGCGATCCGCAGGCTGACGCCCCGCACGGCGCTGCGGGTGCCGCCGTCGAAGGCGACCGAGACGGTCTCGAACACGATGTCGAGGTCGCCTTGCGGCATCGGCCGGCCGCCGGCGGGGGCCTCGTCCGGCGTGTCCAGCACCTCGGCCAGGCCCTCGGCGGCTCCGATCGCGGCCACCCGGTCGTGGTAATAGGCCGCCAGCATCCGCAGCGGCTGGAAGAAGTCGGGCGCCATCAGCAGCACGAACAGGCCGCTGAACAGGGTCAGCTCCGGCGCGGTGCCCCAGCCGATATGGCCGAGCAGGCCGAGGCCGACATAGGTGGCGACGACCGCGACCGCGACCGAGGCGAAGAACTCCAGGCTGGCCGAGGACAGGAAGGCGATGCGCAGCACCCGCATGGTGCGGTCGCGGAAGGCGTCGGCGGCCAGCGCGATGCCCTCGACCTCGGCCTCGGCCCGGCCGAACAGCCGCAGCGTCGCCAGCCCCTGCAGCCGGTCGAGGAAATAGGCGCTCATCCGCGCCAGGGTGCGGAACTGCTTGCGGCTCTCATCCGCCGCCTTCATGCCGATCAGCGCCATCATCAGCGGCACGAAAGGCCCGGCGACGGTCAGGATCACGCCGGACACCCAGTCGACCGGATAGACCGCGGCCAGGATCAGGACCGGCAGGACCATCGCCACCCGGCTCTGCGGCAGGAAGCGGGCGTAGTAGCCGTCCAGCGCCTCGATCCGCTCGATCAGCGTGACCGCGAGATCGCCGGTCTGCCGCTCCGCCCGCCAGGCGGGCCCCAGGGCGTGGACGCGGTCCAGGATCCGCCGCCGCAGCCGGGTCTTGACCCGGGTCGCCGCGACGGCCCCCAGCGCCTCCCAGGCCCAGGCGGCGCCGGCCCGCAGCAGCGCCGCGGCCAGGAGGGCGGCGAACAGCGGCCAGAGGTCGGACAGCCCGGCGCCTTCCATCACCACGCGCTGCAGGATCAGCGCGATCAGCCCGGCCTGGGCGACGCCGCACAGGCCCTGGGCGATCCCGGCCGCCGCGGTCAGGCCGATCGGCCGGCGCGCCAGCCCGGCCTGCCGCTTCAGCCAGCGGCCGGCGGCGCGGTCGTCGATCTGGCCGGTCGAGGACGGGCGGGGCGGGGTAGGGGCCAAGGGATCGGTGCTCCAGTGACTGCAGGCGAGGTAGGGCGCCAGCCCGGTCCGGTCAACGGCACGAAATGAAGCAGCTGTTTCGCGCCGCGGCGGGGGAATGGCTCTCGGACCATAGCGTCATCCGGATCGTCCTCCCCCTGTTCCTTGGTTTGATGCCCCGTGCCCTAAGCCCGGCTCTTCGCCGCGATCTCGTAGACGTCGCGCGACAGATCGGGCGCCGCCAGGATGCGGTCCAGCTCGGCCTTCATCGCCGCCTGCCGGCCGGGCTCGTGGCGCTGCCAGCGGCCGAGCGGCACCAGGATGCGCGCCGCCAGCTGCGGGTTCGGGCCGTTCAGAGCCAGCACCTGGTCGGCCAGGAAGGCGTAGCCGGAGCCGTCCGCGGCATGGAAGTGCAGCGGGTTGCCCATGGCCAGGCTGGAGATCAGCGCCCGCGCCCGGTTCGGGTTGCGCAGGGTGAAGGCCGGGTGCCGGGTCAGCGCCTTGATGGCGTCGAGCGTGCCGGGCAAGGCGGAGGTCGCCTGCAGCGCGAACCACTTGTCGACCACCAGCGGCTCGTCCTGCCATTTGGCATAGAAAGCCTCCAGGGCCTCCTTCCGCTCCGGGATGTCGCGGTCGCGCAGCACGGTCAGCGCCGCCAGCACGTCGGTCATGGTGCCGCCGCTCCGCGCCTGGGCCAGGACCAGCCCGGTCGCCTCGGCATCGCCTTCCGGCAGGCCGAGATATCCGAGGCAGGCGTTCTTCAGCGCGCGCCGGCCGACGGCAGCGGCGGAGACGTCGAACGGCCCCTGGTCGTCATTGGCCTGATACACGGCCAGCAGCCGACCGCGCAGCGCGGTGGCGATCGCCGACCGCGCCGCTTCGCGCACGGCATGGATGCCTTCGACGTCGATCACCGCCATCTGGTCGGCCAGGAAGGATTCGCTCGGCAGCGCCATCGCCTCGGCGACGAAGGCGGCGTCGAGCGCCGGGTCCTCCAGCAGCCGGCCGACGGCGGCGACGAAATCCGGATCCAGCCGCCACTCGCGCCCGGCCTTGCGGGCGGCGACGCCCTCCAGCAGCAGCTGGGCCGCCAGCTGCTGGCCGGCCTCCCAGCGGTTGAATGGGTCGATGTCATGGGCGAACAGGAAGGCCAGGCGCTCGCGCGGCTGCGGCGCCAGCTTGACCGGGGCGGAGAAGCCGCGGAACAGCGACGGCACCGGCCGCTCGGCCAGCCCCTCGAAAGTGAAGCGCTGGCGGGCCTCGGTCAGCGACAGCACCCGGGTGCCGGGCTTGGCCTCCGCCTCGCCGGCCAGCCGCACCGGCAGGTCGCGGCCTTGGGCGTCGAGCAGGCCGACCGCGACCGGAATGTGCAGCGGCTGCTTGTCCGCCTGGCCCGGCGTCGGCGCGGTCGATTGGCTGAGAGTGAGGCTGTAGCGGCCGGCCGCCCATTCCTCCTCGACCGCGATCTCCGGCGTGCCGGCCTGGGAGTACCAGCGGCGGAACAATTTCAGGTCGACGCCGCTGGCATCCTCCATCGCCGCGACGAAGTTCTCGCAGGTCGCGGCCTGGCCGTCATGGCGTTCGACATAGAGGTCGATGCCCTTCCGGTAGCGTTCCGGCCCGAGCAGGGCGTGGATCATGCGGATGACCTCCGCGCCCTTCTCGTACACCGTCGGCGTGTAGAAGTTGTTGATCTCGATATAGCTCTCCGGCCGGATCGGATGGGCGATCGGGCCGGCATCCTCCGGGAACTGGATGGCGCGCAGGCGGCGGACATCGGCGATGCGCTGCACCGGCCGGCTGTTCGTGTCGGCCGAGAACTCCTGGTCGCGGAAGACGGTCAGGCCTTCCTTCAGCGACAGCTGGAACCAGTCGCGGCAGGTGATGCGGTTGCCGGTCCAGTTGTGGAAATACTCGTGCGCCACCACGGATTCGACGCGCTGGAAGTCGCCGTCGGTCGCGGTCTCGCGGCTGGCCAGCACCAGGGCCGTGTTGAAGATGTTCAGGCCCTTGTTCTCCATCGCCCCCATGTTGAAGTCGGAGACGGCGACGATCATGAACAGGTCGAGGTCGTATTCGAAGCCGTAGACCTGCTCGTCCCAGGCCATCGACGCCTTCAGCGACCGCATGGCGTGGCCGACCTTGGTCTCGTCGCCCCGTCGGGTGAAGATCCTGAGCGCGACTTCGCGACCGGACCGGGTGGTGAAGCTGTCCTCGACCGCCACCAGGTCGCCGGCCACCAGCGCGAACAGGTAGGACGGCTTGGGGAACGGGTCTTCCCACTTCGCCCAGTGCCGGCCGCCCTCCACCTCGCCGGAACCGACCGGGTTGCCGTTGGACAGCAGCACCGGGACCTTCTCCTTGTCGGCAACGATGGTGGTGGTGTAGCGGGCCAGCACGTCCGGCCGGTCGAGATAGTAGGTGATGTGGCGGAAGCCCTCGGCCTCGCACTGGGTGCAGAAATTGCCGCCGGAGGTGTAGAGCCCCTGCAGCGAGGTGTTCTTCTGCGGCTCGATCTCGGTGGTGATCTCGAGGGTGAAGGACTGGGGCAGGCCGGGCAGGGTCAGGTGCTCGGCATCGACCGAATAGCGGTTGGCGCCCAGCGCCTCGCCGTCGAGGGCGATCGCGGTCAGCTTCAGGTTCTGGCCGTCCAGCACCAGCGGCGCCGCAGGGTCGGAGGTCGCCGGGTTGCGCCGCATGATCAGGCGCGACCGCACCGTCGCCCCGTCCTCGCGCAGGTCGAAATGCAGGTCGACCGTATCGATCAGGAAATCGGGCAGGCGGTAGTCGGCGAGGCGGACGGTGCGCGGGGCGCTGGTGGAATCGGTCATCGGATCTCGGCCGCTGGAGAAGCTGTTGCCTCCTGTCTAGACCAGTGCGGCCGGCGGTGGAATGGGGGAGCGGTCGGGGGCGCTGCCGACGTGCGGCCCGTCTGCCTGAAGACGAATGCTCCGGCGCGGCGCGCCGAAACGGGCAGGGTCAGCTCTCGCCACCCTCGGCCAGCTCGGCCTCCCAGTTGGCGCCGCCATAGAACAAGCGGAAGATCACTACGTCGTCGGCTTCCACAGCAAAGGCCACGGTCACGCGGCGCTCGAAACCGACAATGCGAAGCCCAGGCCGCAGATCGTTCCGGAGGGTGCCGCGTTTCGAGGCGTAGTCAAAGCCACGGCAATAGGTCTCGATGCGCTCGACAAAGCGCATAGCCGTGACGGGGCCTGCGGCATGATCGACGGTATCGTATATCCATCGCAGGTCCGCCTGCGCTTCCGGCAACAGAACGACGCGGCGGCGCTTCACTCCTTCCCCTTGAGGCGGGCGGCGTGATGCGCGCGGAGACTGTCGAACACCTTGTCGATCAGGATGACTCTAGAAGGGTCCTCCTTCCAGGCGTCGTAGACCGGCACCACTTCGTCGCGCAGCCAGCGCTCCACGGCGGCATCGCGTTCCTGGAGAGCGCGCAGGCCTGCACGGATCACTTCACTGCTCGTGGCATAGGCGCCCGAGGCAACAAGCTGGTCAATGAAGGCCGCCTGCTCGGCCGGCAAGCTGAAGGTGCGTTTTTCGGTGGCGGACATGCGGCCTCCTCGAGACGTTCGGTATGATATTATCATACCGTCGCCCTGGCTGCCTGTCTATCCGAAGAACCCCGTGCGGTGCACCACCGCGGCCGAGACCCGGCGCACCAGGCGGTAGAGCTGCCGCATTGGGCGGAAGATCCGCTCGTTCTCGAACTGGTAGTTCTGGCTCTCGTCCGAGCGGTAGGTCGCGGCCTCGCCGAAATCGGCCACCGCTATGGTGTCCTCGGTCAGCGGGAAGATCTCCTCCAGCGACTGCACCGCCGGCAGCACGTCGAGATGCAGGACGCGGGCGATCACCTGCTTCAGGGTGAGGTTGTGCCGGCTGGAGAATTCCGGGATCCGCATCGCCAGCAGGAAGATCTCCTGGATCAGCGCCAGCCGCACCGCGTGCAGCACGGCCAGCGCGTCGCGGCTGGCCGCGTCGACATGCGGCGCCTCGCCGGCGACGCCGTCCAGCCCGTCGCGCAGCAGGATGAAATCCTTGTGCAGGGCGCGGAAGACGCGGCTCTGCCGCTCGTACACCGGCATCGGCTCGAGATGGCCGGACAGCGCCACCATCCGGTCCGCCAGCTCGCGGTCGCCGGTGGCGGCGGCGCGGGTGATCCAGGAGCCGGGGTCGAGCGCGTCGATATAGGACCGCATCGCCGCCGGGTTGCTGGCCGAGGCGCCATAGGTGACGATGCCGATCAGCTGCCGGAACCGCGGCGAGGCGGCGTAGAGCTCGCGGAACCGCTCCGGGTCCTTGGCGATGGCAGCGCCGGCACCGCCGACGCTGTTGGCCAGGAGGCCGAGCTGCATCAGGATCGCGTTGTGCGGGATGGCGCGCAGCTGCGACGGCATGGCGTGGTCAAGCTCGCTCGGGTCCTCGTGCTGCCGCTTGGTGGCGCGGCTGCCGGAGGGGAACAGGAGGTTCGGGCCCAGCGCCTGCAGCAGCACGCCGTAGTCGCGGCTCTGCATCAGCCGGACCTGGAACTCCTTCACGGTGGTGAAGAACTCGCGGATATAGGAGGCCTCGTCGTAAAACGGGTCATCCCCCGTCTTGCCGTCATGGGTGTCGTCCACCTCGGCCAGGATATGCTCGAGGATCCGGGTGACCACGGCATAGGCCATGTCGGGATGGGCGAAGTACAGGTATCCGTCGCCGCCCTGGAAGCTGACCTCCTGTTTGAAGCCGACGCCCTGGCTGGCCATGAAGGCCCGGGTCGCCGGCGGGTCGACATAGGACAGCCGGTCGGCGATGCCGCCCGGATGGCAACCGCGGCCGATCGACTCGCCATGGGTGTCGAAGATCAGCAGCTGCACGTCCGGCAGCCCGGCCTTGGCGATCACCCGGGTCAGCCGGAGGCGCAGCCGCTCGATCGAGGCGCCGGCCGGGGTCTGGCCAAGATAGCGCCCGGCGTCGGAATAGCCGGTCTGGACGCAGACCCGGCCGCGCCGCCGCACATAGGCGCGGTAATGCGGGTTCTCCAGCAGCTGCTCGATGATCCGGCTGCCGTTCTCCAGCGCCTTCTCGGTCTCGAACAGCGGCGAGATGTCGACCATGCCGTCGACCCCGAACAGCCGGGCGTAGTAGAGGGCGGTCAGGCAGGTCAGCGCGCTCTCGCTCTCGGCGATCAGGAAGCGGATCGGCGCCGACCGGTCGTTGTACTTCAGCATCTGCGCCAGCAGCATGAACAGGCGCTTGACCGAGGTGCGCTCCGCCAGCAGCGAGCCGAAATTGACCGTCACCGGCTCGACCGCGTCGAGCAGCGCGTTCAGCCGGTCGAGATAGGATTGCCGGTAGCGCGGGTCGTTCGGGTCGGACACCATGCCGACCGCCTTGCGGATGGCGTTGTGCACCTGGGTGGCGTTGATCCGCACATGGGTGTGGGCGGCGCCCAGCCCATGCGTCGCCAGCTCGGCCCGCAGCAGGCAGAAGCGGCGCGACAGGCCGGGGTCGTCGGTGCGCTCCAGCGCCCGGTCGACGATCGCGATCAGGCTGGCGGATTCGGTCAGGCGCAGCGCCTGGCCGGCATGGATGCGCTGGCTGATCACGCGGATCTGCTCGCGCCCGGCGGCGGAGCCGGGATCGGCCACGGCGAAGGCGGCGACCTCGTCCCGGATCTGGGCGATGGCCAGCGCCACCCGGCTCTCCAGCAGGTCCAGCGTCTCCAGCAGGTCGGCGGCGCCGCGCGGCACTTGCGGCCGGATCGCCCGCACCTCGGACAGGTAATGGTCGAGCTGCGCCGCCTGGACCAGCAGGCGCTTGTGCAGCGTGTCGGTCCAGCGGATGTCCGAGCGGCCATCCAGATCGTAGCCGACCCAGGAGGCCAGGGTGACCAGCCGCGGCGTCAGGCTGCGCCAGTCCTCGGGATAGGCGTCGCGGGTGACGTCCAGCAGGATGCCCCAGGCCCGGCCCAGCGCGGCGCGGGCATTGGCGATGGCGTCCAGCGACAGGGCGTGCTCGCGCGCCAGGCTCAGATCCTCGTCCGGCCGGTGCTCGACCGCGGCGGCGCGGGCCAGCAGGGCGGCCCCGGCCTCCTCGGTCAGGGGCGCGCCGTCGGCGCTGCGGCCGACCGCCAGCGCCGCCAGGTCGGCCATCAGGGCGCCGGACAGGTTGAAGGTCGGGTGTGCGGTGAAGACGGCGCCGAAGGCCTCGCTCTCGACCCGCTGGCGGAAGGCGGCGAAAGGCACGGCATTGCCCGCCTCGTCCTGCGCCAGCCGGTGGAACAGCGCGCGCAGCGTCGCGTCATTGGCCTCGGGCGCGGTCTCGCCGACATAGCGGCCCAGCCGGGCGGCGCGGTGGCTGAAGCCCTCGATCGTCAGATGGCCGATCAGCGCCTCGATGTCGCGGTAGTCGAGCTTGCCGTCGGCCAGGCGTCGCGACAGCTCCAGCGCCAGGTGCTGGATCGGGTTGGCGAAGGGATCCTCGCGCTGGGACTTCTCGTAGCGCTTCAGCAGCTGCGTCAGCTCGCGGGCGAGGGGCATCGTCCGATCCTCCGGCCGAGGCGTGGCTTGGCGCGTATCCGGCATGGTGCCTCCCCGTGCGGCAGCCGCGATGCTGCAGGTGCGTGACGCATCCATGTTGCGCTGCGAAGGGGTTGTCAATCGCTTTGGCGAAGGAAATCGGCCGATCGGCGACAGAAAACGAAAGCACCCGACTTGACGGCAGGTACGCCTTTCCAGAAAATTCCTTCGGATCCAATGCGTTGCGGCTGAATCCTGAAGCAGAAAAAGAAGTGGCCCCGGCGCGGGGGGAAGCGCCGGGGCCGTTCTTCGCCTGGGTCCGATCCGCTCGGAGGGGAGGGAGCGTCCGGCCCGGCTGACGGCTAATTCGATCCCATCGGAGGATCTTGGCGATGGCTGGGGGGACGAACCATCGCCGGCCGCAGTATGGATTTGGGGGCGAATTCGAAATTGTCAAGCAACCGGGGGCGTCCGCCGGGGCCGCGACCGGCCGTCGCAGCGCATGGCTTCAATGCGCGTCTGCGTGACCTCGGCCATGGCCGCGGTCGATCAGGTCATAGCCCCGTTTCAGCGCCGCGCCGGCGCCGATGACGCTGATGACGAAGACGCCGAGCCCGACCCGGTACAGCTCGGGCGAGGTCGCCGCGACCAGCCCGACCACGGCCAGGAGGCCGAGCAGGAAGGTCACCGCGAAGCAGGACTCCGGTTCGCTCGGCAGGAAGGCGCGGCTCGGCCGCTCCTCCCGGGCGTCGAAATGCTGCTTGACCAGCAGCATGACGATGCCGATGCAGGCGACGAACAGGGCGATGCCCAGCACATACAGGTCGTTGCTCTGCGCCCGGGCGGCGCTGATCAGCCCGAGCAGGGCGATGATGGCGGCCGCGGCGGCCGCGTTCAGGCGTCTCATGGTCCGTGTGGTCCGATCGTCTCGCGAAACCCGCGCCACTATCGATAGGGTCCCGCTTATCCGCAAGATGGAGCGCCGGCCGGCGACAAAAAACCTCCCCGCCGGGGCGGGGAGGTTTGAGCCTCTGCCTGGATTGCTTGGCTACACTCGTAATGACGCTTCTTTTCAGCGACTTACGCGCCGATCTTCCCGCCGCCCTGCTTGGTGATCACCACCACCGAGGGGCGCGGCGGCATGCCGTCCTGGAAGTCCGGCCAGCGGGTCGACGGGTCGGCGAAGGTGCTGGCGCGGCCGAATTCCGGCCACTCCTTGCCGCCTTCGCCCGGATGCTGCACCGCGACGAAGAAGGCGGTCATGTCCGGGGTGATCTTCGGACCGCACATCTCGGCGCCGACCGGGACGCGGAAGAACAGCTTGCCGGTGCCGCGGGCCTCGCCCTCGGTCTCCAGCCCCCAGATGCCGTCGGCGCGGCCGCTGTATTTGTAGTTGTTGCCGTCGGTCGAGATCCACAGCCGGCCGTCGGCGTCGATCTCGCAATTATCGGGCGACCCGAACCAGCCGTTCTTGGTGGTCGAGGGATGGAAGGTGGCGCCGACCTCGGCGACGCTGGGGTCGCCGCACTTCACCAGCAGGTCCCAGGTGCCGCCGGTGGCGGCGTGGTCGCCATCGGCCGGGGTGATCTCGACGATGTGGCCGAACTTGTTCTCCGGCCGCGGGTTGGCGGCGTCGACCTGCTCGGCCTTGCGCCGGTCGTTGTTGGTCAGCATGACGTAGACCTTGCCGTTCACCGGGTTCGGCTGCACGTCCTCCGGCCGGTCCATCTTGGTGGCGCCCAGGAGGTCGGCGGCGCGGCGGGTCTCGATCAGCACGTCGGCCTGGCTCTTGAAGCCATTGGCCTCGGTCAGCGGGCCCTGGCCGAACACCACCGGCATCCAGGCGACCTTGCCGTCGGCGTCGAATTTGGCGACGTACAGCGTGCCCTCGTCCAGCAGGTCCATGTTCGCCGCCCGGTTGTTCGGGTCGAACTTGCCGGCGGTGACGAACTTGTACAGGTAGTCGAAGCGCTGGTCGTCGCCGGCGTAGAAGACGACCCGGCCGTCCTTGGCGACGATGCTCTCGGCACCCTCGTGCTTGAAGCGGCCCAGCGCGGTGCGCTTCTTCGGCACCGAGTTCGGGTCGGTCGGGTCGATCTCGACCACCCAGCCGAAGCGGTTGGCCTCGTTCGGCTCCTTGACCAGGTCGAACCGGTCATGGTGCAGGCTCCAGGCGTATTCCGCCTCGCCCATGCCGTAGCGCTTGTAGTTGCGGGCCTCCGGATGGTCGTCCTTCAGCTCGCCGCCGAAATAGCCGTTGAAGTTCTCCTCGGCATGCACCGTGGTGCCCCAGGGGGTGGTGCCGCCGGCGCAGTTGTTGATCGTGCCGATCACCTTGGTTCCGGTCGGGTCGGCCTTGGTCTTGAGGCGGTCGTGGCCGGCCGCCGGGCCGGTCACCAGGAACTCGGTCGAGAGCGCGGAGATGCGGCGGTTGTAGGGGCTGTCCGCCACCACCGCCCATTTGCCGTCGGCGCCGCGCTTGACCTCGATCACCGACTGGCCGTGCGCGGCCATCTCGATGTCGACCTGTTCCTTGGTCTGCTTCGACAGCTCGAACTCGCCCTTCTCGTCGGCGAGGCCGGGGAACATGATCGCGGCGTCGGTGTATTCGTGGTTCACCACCAGCAGGCCGTGGTCGCTCGAATTCGAGCCGAGCGGCAGGGGCACGTAGCCGATGTAGTCGTTGTTGTAGCCGAACTGCTTCTCCTGTGCGGCCGCCGTCTGCTTCTGCACGTCGAAGGCAGGGGCGCCCTTGGCCACCGGGTCGCCCCAGCGGATCAGGATGTCGGCATCGTATCCGGCCGCCACATGGTGCTTGGCGTCGACCCCGGCCTCCAGCTCGTCGAAGACGAAGCGGGAAGGGGCGGTCGCCTGCGCCGGGCGGCTGTTCGACAGGAACGCCGCCGGGCCCGCCACCGCGCTGATCGCCGAGACCGCCAGGGCGCCGCGCAGCATGCCGCGCCGACCGAAGCGGGCGTTGACGATATCGCCCATGGTCGGGTTGTCGGAGAGGTTGCTGCTGCGGTCGTCCTGCTGCTCGTAGCGCTGAACGCGCGACAGGCTGGAATCCTGGTCCATCTCGGTCCCCTCTGGGCTGGCTGCCGTGGCGGCGGGCTTCGAATCCGGGGCGGACCTTACCGATCCGTAATGTTCGATTTGTTTCAGATCGATGACGGTTCGATGAACCCGGGCGAGACGGGCCGGGACGATGCGAGGTGGTGGAATTCCGCGGCGGGATCAGCGCTCCGGTGGTGCCAGCCCGGCCAGTGCGGCACTGATCGCGCCGGTGTCGTCCGCCAGCGGGCACAGCAGCGCCGGCCGGCCGCCGAGCCGGGCCTCGACCGGCCGGGCTTTGGCGACCATCCGGGCGATCGCGGCCCCGGCCTCCGGCCCGCCCAGCGGCGTCCGGTCCAGCGGCTGGTCGCCCGGATTGCCGCCCAGCGCCTCCTTCACCGCGGTGCCGGCCCACAGCACCCGCACTGGGCCGGACAGCTCGATCATGACCAGATGCGGCAGCATCGGCATGATCTCGACCGGGCTCAGCGCATCGCGATGCGGCGGCCGCCCATCTCGGGCGCAGCCGTCCCACCAGCCCTGCAGCCGGTCGAAGAAGGCGGGGCGGCTGCTCATGGGCTTACAGCGTCGCGAGGGCGTCGCGGAAGGTGGCGGCGTCGACGTTGCCGCCGGAGCAGACGATGACGACGGTGCGGATGTCGTCCGGAATCCGCCCTTCCAGCGTCGCCGCCAGGCCGACCGCGCCGCCCGGCTCGACCACCAGCTTCAGCGTGTCGAAGGCCACGCCCATGGCCCGCAGCACCGCGTCGTCCGGGGCGGCGACGCCGCCCGACAGCGTCTCGCGGGCGATCGAGAAGGTGATCTCGCCCGGGGTGGGGGACTGCAGCGCGTCGCAGATCGACCGCGCCGACGGATCGTTCTTCACGCGCTCGCCGGCCGCCAGCGACCGCCGCATGTCGTCCAGCGCCTCCGGCTCGGCCGAATAGATCCGGGTGCCCGGCAGCCGCGCCTTCACCGCCACCGAGATGCCGGAGACCAGGCCGCCTCCGCTGCAGCTGACCAGCACCGCGTCCGGGCGCACGCCCAGCTCGGCGCATTGCTCGGCGATCTCCAGGCCGATCGTGCCCTGGCCAGCGATGATGCCGGGGTCGTCATAGGGCTTCACCAGCGTGGCGCCGGTCTCGGCCTGGATCTTCGCGGCAACCACCTCGCGGTCCTCGCCGAAGCGGTCATAGGCGACCACGGCGGCGCCGTAGGCTTCGGTGTTGCGCCGCTTGATCGCCGGGGCGTCGGCCGGCATCACGATCGTCGCCTTGATGCCGAACAGCCTGGCCGCCGCCGCCACGCCCTGGGCATGGTTGCCGCTGGAGAAGGCGACCACGCCGCGGGCCCGGTCGGCCTCCGGGATCATGGCGATCCGGTTGTAGGCGCCGCGGAACTTGAAGGACCCGGTGCGCTGCAGCGGCTCGGCCTTGACCAGCACCTCGCGCCCGGCCCGGGCGTCGAGCAGCGGCGAGCGCAGCAGCGGCGTGCGAACGGCCTGGCCGCGCAGCCGCCCGGCGGCAGCCTCGATATCGGTGACAGAGACGATCATCGTTCTTTCTCAGTCGGTTGTCGGCATAGTCCAAATTAAAATGTTAGGTTTCCCTGTCATTGCTGGGCTTGACCCGGCAATCCAGGAGATGTCGACGCTGTCTGGATGCCAGGGTCAAGCCCGGGCGTGACAGGAGAGGGAATGGCAGGCATTCCCTTGCTTGCTCAAGGGGTGCGGTCCAGTCGTGTCACCGGATGTCCCTGCCTGCGATCCAGGTTTTCTGAACGGCCTCCGACTGGCTATTTCCAGGAAAGCTGGTTTCTGGGAAGACGGCCGGTCGGATCGAACGCGATGACGCGGATCGGCAGGTCGGGGCCCCAGCGCCACAGGATCAGGTTGCAGCTGGCCGCGGTCGCATTGGGAACGAAGCTCGGCGCCAACATGCCGACGAAGCCATCCGCCTCGAGCCGTTCCGCGACCAGCCAGGACGGCGCGTCCTCGCCATCGCGCAAATGGCGCAACCATGCGCAACCCAGTTCCACCAGCGTGACGCCATGGCGATCGCGCCCGGCGCTGTCTCTCAGATCCGCGATGGGTTCGCAGTCGACATCATACTCGCACATCGTCAGCGGCAGCAGCCGCTGGGTCAGGCCCTGGGTGCACTCCCCGACCGAGGTCATGACGTCGAGCGACAGATAGAGCGTCGGCCTGCCCTTTCGGTTGAACCGGCCTCCGGTCTTCGCGGCTCCCCCGCCTGAAAGCGGCGAGAAGGACCATGCCGGGTCATGACCGCGATAGCAGCGGCCGATAAACCTCAAGCATATCCCCCGAGCGCGAGGTGATCGAGATAGTCCCTGACCGCGCCGGCCTCGCCGGCCTTGACCAGTGCTTCCGGCGTTCGCCCATCCAGCGCCGGGATCGGCTGTGATCGATACCAGGCCATCGCCTGGGTTTCGCCGCCGGTCCATTCGCGAATCCGCGAGACGATCTCGAGCATTTCGCGCATGCGCGACTGCGTGCGGGGAGCCGTTCGGCGCTCGGCCTTGCTCACGGTCGCAGCAGCGAGGCCGACTGTCTCGGCAAGCTGCCCCTTGGTCATACGGAAGGCGTCCGCGACGCGATCGACATCGATGATGCCGGCCCGGTCGATGAAGTCCGTAACGAAACCCGCGCCTGCGAACGCCATCTCGCTCGTGCTCGGACGAGACGCGCTGCGGACATACGTCTTTCGGGCAGGAGTGCCTTGCCTCTTCCGGCCGTCCGCTGCTGACCTTGCCATGTCCCAATCTCCACCCTGCTTTCGGACATATGATGGGACAAACAGGAGCGAATTTCAACACTCCCCAGGCGAAAGGACATCGGACGAAGCTGCCATGATCCCTAAGGCTGGGGCGCGCCCCTCACCGCAGCAGGTCCGCCTCCAGCGCCCCGGCCTTCGGCGCCTCGCCCAGGCGCAGGCGGTAGGCCTGGGTGTTCTCCAGCACGCGCTGGACGTAGCTGCGCGTCTCCGGCAGCGGAATGGATTCGATCCAGTCCACCACCTGCTCCGGCGATTTCGACGGCGTCGGCGCCCAGGTGTCGACCCGGCCGAAGCCGGCATTGTAGGCGGCGATCGCCCGCGGCCAGTTGCCGTCATAGCGCCGGATCAGGTCGGCGAGGTAGCGGCTGCCGAGGCGGAGATTGTGCACCGGGTCGCCGCTGAGCATGCCGGTGGTGTGGTCGATACCGAGCGACTGGGCGACGTCGCGGGCGGTGCCCGGCCGCAGCTGCATCAGCCCGATCGCCCCGGCGCTGGACACGGCGGTGCTGTTGAACTCGCTTTCTTGCCGCGCCAGTCCGAGCACCAGGGCCGGCGGCAGGCCGCTCAGATCATCGGGCAGCGGCACCAGCGGATAGGCGGCGTCGATCACCGTGAGGCCGTCGCGCGCCGCGGCCTTGGCGGCGCGGACGGCGACGAAGGGATATTTCATCGACGTCGCCAGCGTCGCCAGCAGCCGGTTCTTCTCCGGCGTGTCGGCGTCGACCATCAGCTTGCGCAGGAACAGGTCGGCCCGGTCGCGCTGGCCGACGGCGTCGAGCAGCCGGGCGGCGCGGGCCAGGTCGCCGCCATAGGAGTCCAGCGCCTGGGTGCTCGTCGTCACCGAGACGGGCAGGGCGGCGATGCTGGGCTGGTCGAGCTTGTCGGCCGCCAGCTGGCCGTAGAAGGTCAGCGGCTGCTTGGCCGCCGTCCGGTACCAGTCCGCCGCCTTCTGCTTGTGCCCGGCCGCCTCGTGCGCCCGGCCGGCCCAGTAGGCGCCGCGGGCCAGGCTGATCGGCATGGAGACGTCGCCGTACAGCTTCTCGAAATGCTCGACGGCGTCGGCGGGGCGGTCGAGGAAGCGCAGCGCCAGCCAGCCGGCGAGGAAGTCCTTCTCGGCCCGGTCCACCGCGTCGCTCTGCTCGCGCGCGGTGATCAGCTGATAGGCCCGTCGGTAGGACTGCTCGTCGAACAGCCGGCGGGCGATGATGTGCCGCTCCAGCCACCACGCCTTGGCATGGGTCGAGGTCTTGGGCTGCTGGCCCAGCATCTCGATGGCGCCGGCCTCGTCGTCGTTGCGGCGGCGCCAGCGGGCGCGCTCGTACAGGATGCCCTCGTCCTGCAGCAGCTTCGCCGGCAGGGCCCGCACCGCGGCCGAGGCGTCCGGCGTGCGCGCCATCAGCTTCAGCCGGGCGTCGGCGACGAGGCGCCGGTCGCCGGCGACGCGGGCCAGCATGCGGCGCGCCTCGTCGGCGCGTTCGGCCCAGAGCAGGGCATCGAGCCGCGCCCAGTGGTCGTCGGCGCTCAGCAGGCTGCCGAAGCGCCCCAGGAACTCGGTCTCCTGCGCTCCGGTCAGGGCGATGTTGCGCCAGGTGTCGCGGGCCCAGATCCGGGCGCGGATCGGGTCGGTCGTCTGCAGCGCCGTGCCGAAATGCAGCGCGCCCTCGGCGGTCAGCGGGGCGAAGGCGTCGAACCAGGCGACCACCGCATCGGCCGGCAGCCCGTCGGGCATCGCCCGCTCGGCGCGGCGGCGCAGGGCCTGGACGTTCGGCCAGTCCGGGTTGCGGACGACGAAGGCGGCGAGCTCCTCGAAGCCGGCGGTGCTGTCCGGGCGCGACAGGTCGGCCCAGGTCGCCAGCCGGCCGACCAGGGTGCTCGTCATCTGGGTCTCGACCGTGCGCACCACGTCCCAGGCATTGCGATCGACGGCGAAGAACAGGGCCTGGGCCGCCTTGATCTCGGCCGGAGTGGCCGGCTGGGCGAGGGCCGGGGCGGCGATGCCGAGCAGCAGCGCCGCCGCCGCGGCCAGAGCCCTGCGCTTGCCGGCCCGCACCACAGCCGCTATGACACTGCGTTCACCACCCCAACGCCCACGGAAGCTTCCATGTTCAAGGGATCCATCGTCGCCCTGGTCACGCCTTTCACCGAGAGCGGGGTGGACGAGAAAGCCTTCCAGGGCTTCGTCGACTGGCAGATCCGCGAGGGCACCCAGGGCGTCGTGCCCTGCGGCACCACCGGCGAGTCCCCGACGTTGAGCCACCCCGAGCACGAGCGGGTGGTCGAGCTCTGCGTCGAGGTGGCGAAGGGGCGGGTCCCGGTGATCGCCGGCACCGGCTCGAACTCGACGGAGGAGGCGATCTCCCTGACCCGGCACGCGCAGAAGGCCGGCGCGGACGCCGCGCTGATCGTCACGCCCTACTACAACAAGCCGACGCAGGAAGGTCTTTACCAGCATTACAGGGCCATCCATGACGCGGTCGATCTGCCGATCGTGATCTACAACATCCCGGGCCGCAGCGTGATCGACATGTCGATCGACACCATGGCCCGCCTGGCCGAGCTGCCGCGCATCGTCGGGGTCAAGGATGCGACCGCCGACCTGGTGCGGCCGCTGGCCACGCGGCTTCGGATCGGTCCGGAGTTCTGCCAGCTTTCGGGCGAGGATGCCACTGCCACGGCGTTCCTGGCGCAGGGCGGTCACGGCTGCATCTCGGTCACCGCCAATGTGGCGCCGCGGCTCTGCGCCGAGATGCACGCCGCCTGGGCCGAGGGCGACCTGAAGCGGATGGAGGCGATCCGCGACCTGCTGATGCCGCTGCACCGGGCGCTGTTCCTGGAGACCAGCCCGGGTCCGGTGAAATACGGCGCCAAACTGCTCGGCCTGTCCGACGACCGGGTCCGGCTGCCGCTGGTGCCGCCGGGCGAGGCGACCCGGACCGAGGTGCGCGAGGCGATGGTCTTCGCCGGCCTGATCAACTGACCGGAGCACATCGAGAATCATGGCACAGCCGAAGACCCCGGGTCGCCTCGTCGCGCAGAACCGGCGGGCACGGCACGACTACTTCATCGACGAGAATGTCGAGGCCGGCATCGTCCTGGTCGGGACCGAGGTGAAGTCGCTGCGCGAGGGTCGCGGCAACCTGCAGGACGCCTATGCCGGAGAGATGCAGGGCGAGCTGTACCTGTTCAACGCCCATATCCCGGAATACGGGCCGGCGCAGCGCTTCAACCACGAGCTGAAGCGCCCGCGCAAGCTGTTGGTGCGCAAGCGCGAACGGGACAAGCTGCTGGGAAAGGTGAAACGGGAGGGCATGACCCTGATCCCGCTGTCCATCTACTTCAATGCCCGCGGCTTCGCCAAGGTCGATCTCGGCCTGGCCCGCGGCAAGAAAGCGCATGACAAGCGCGAGACCATCAAGGCGCGGGACTGGCAGCGGGAGAAGGCGCGGGTCCTGCGCGACCGCGGCTGATCCGCGCGGCAGGCCGGTTCCCGCCCGGGGAAACCGGCCCGTGCCACATCAGGCGGTACGGGCGTAGGCGCCAGCCTGCTGCGCCGGCTCCTCGGCGGCGTCGTCCTCGCCCTCGGCCGGCGGGGCGGCCACGGTCCGGTTCGGCGCGTTCATGCGCTGGATGTGCGGCGCCAGCTCCATCAGCTCGACGAAGTTGTCGGCCTGGCGGCGCAGCTCGTCCGACACCATCGGCGGGCTCGACTTGATGGTCGAGACCACGGTGACGCGGACGCCCTTGCGCTGGATCGCCTCGACCAGCCGCTTGAAGTCGCCGTCGCCGGAGAACAGCAGGATGTGGTCGGCCCGGTCGGCCATCTCCAGCGCGTCGATCGCCAGGTCGATGTCGACATTGCCCTTGACCCGGCGCCGGCCCTGGCTGTCGGTGTACTCGCGCAGCGGCTTGGTGACCATGCTGTAGCCGTTGTAGTCGAGCCAGTCGATCAGCGGGCGTATGGGAGAATATTCCTGATCCTCGATCAGCGTGGTATAATAGAAGGCGCGGATCAGGCGACCCTTCTTGGCGAACAGGTCGAGCAGCCGGCGATAGTCGATATCGAAACCAAGGGAACGGGCCGCGCCATAAAGGTTGGCGCCGTCAATGAATATTGCGAGCCGTTCTTCCTTATAGAATATCATGTGCGTTCCTTCGCGGCAGGGGACAGGTTGACAGATTGGGTTCGCTACCCACTTTGCAAGGAGCGGTCAACGGTTCGCGACGAGGCTTGCGCATCCGCCGCATCTGCGCTACGTGGTCCGCCCTTCGGTATAACAAAGATGCGGCCGTTGCGTTGCATCCATCATGTCACGATTCTATCGTCGTGGCTCTTTTCGTGCAGGAGCGGTAGCCCATGGCTCGCGTCACCGTCGAGGATTGCGTCCTCAAGATCCCCAACCGGTTCGATCTCGTGCTGATGGCCGCCCAGCGCGCCCGCGACATTTCGTCCGGCGCTTCGCTGACCATCGACCGCGACGACGACAAGAACCCGGTGGTGGCGCTGCGCGAGATCGCCGACGAGACGGTCGTGCTCGACGGCTTGCGGGAAGCCCTGGTCAAGGGCCACCAGAAGCTGGCCGAGATCGACGAGGCCGATGAGGAGATCATCGAGCTGATGGCCGGCGAGGAGGAGTGGCTCAAGGCCGGCGTGGCGCCGCAGAGCCCGGCCGGCGCGGTCGGCTCGGACGAGGAGTCCACCTTCGGCATCGAGTCCGCCGAGGAGGATGCGGAGGGCGAGGCCGAGGACGAAGAGGACGGCCGCGGCGACCTGGAAATCGGCTCCTCCGAAGACGACATCTGATCCGAGCGGAACTGCCCGGCATGGTGTCAGGCCGCCTGTCGGGAGATCGATGATGCGGCTTGACCGGTCGGGCGACGGAATGGCTGCCGCGCGCCCGCCGAATTTGATCCACAATGCAGCGGATTGTGGTTCAACATATTGTCCGGGCGGGTGTGCCCGCCCGGGAGAATGGCTTATGGATCGGTGGCGCGCGGCATGATCCGCCAATATGAGCTGGTCGAGCGTGTCAAGGCTTACGACCCGTCGGCGGACGAGGATCTGATCAACCGCGCCTATGTTTATTCGATGAAGGCGCACGGGTCGCAGAAGCGCGCCTCCGGCGACCCCTATTTCGTCCATCCGATCGAGGTCGCCGGCATCCTCGCCGGCATGAAGCTCGACACCGGCTCGATCGTCACCGGCCTCCTGCACGACACGGTGGAGGACACCGGGGCGACGCTGAGCGAGCTCGAGGGCCTGTTCGGGCGCGAGACGGCGCAGCTGGTCGACGGCGTCACCAAGCTGTCGAAGCTGGAGTTGCAGAGCGACCAGTCCAAGCAGGCGGAGAATTTCCGCAAGCTGGTGCTGGCGATGTCCAAGGACATCCGCGTGCTGCTGGTCAAGCTGGCCGACCGGCTGCACAACATGCGCACCCTCGGCGCCTTCAACAACGAGGAGAAGCGCCGGCGGATCGCGCGCGAGACGCTGGAGATCTACGCGCCGCTGGCCGAGCGTATCGGCATGCACGGCATGCAGGAGGAGCTGGAGGACCTGGCCTTCGCCCAGCTCCACCCCGATGCGCGCGAGAGCATCGTCCGCCGCCTGGCCCAGCTGCGCGAGGAAGGCCAGGACGTCGTCTCCAAGATCATCGCCGAGCTGCAGCGGGTGCTGGAGGAGGGCGGGCTCGAGGCCAACGTCCTCGGCCGCGAGAAGCGCCCATACTCGATCTGGCGCAAGATGCAGCGCAAGAACATGGCGTTCGAGCAGCTGACCGACATCATGGCCTTCCGGATCGTGGTCGAGACCGAGGGCGACTGCTACCACGCGCTCGGCCTGATCCACGGCCGCTACGCCTCGCTGCCCGGCCGATTCAAGGATTACATCTCGACGCCGAAGCCGAACGGCTACCGGTCGCTGCACACCGCCGTGATCGGGCCGATGCGGCAGCGCATCGAGGTCCAGATCCGCACCGGCGACATGCAGGAGATCGCGGAGCTCGGCGTCGCCGCGCACTGGGCCTACAAGCAGGACGAGCGGAACCAGGACGGCACCCAGTACCGCTGGCTGCGCGACCTGCTCGACATCGTCGACCAGGCCCAGAAGCCCGAGGAGTTCCTGGAGCACACCAAGCTGGCCCTGTTCCAGGACCAGGTGTTCTGCTTCACCCCGAAGGGCGCGGTGATCGCCCTGCCGCAGGGCGCGACGCCGGTCGACTTCGCCTATGCCGTGCACAGCGAGATCGGCAACACCTGCGTCGGCGCCCGGGTCAACGGCCGGATGGTCACCCTGCGCCACCTGCTGCAGAACGGCGACCAGGTCGAGATCATCACCTCGAAGACCTCGACGCCGTCGCCGGAATGGGAGCGCTTCGTCGCCACCGGCAAGGCGCGGGCCTGCATCCGGCGCTTCATCCGCGCCCAGCAGCATGACGAGCACGCCAAGCTCGGCCGGTCGATGCTGCAGGGCGTGTTCCGGCAGGAGGGCTACGAGTTCTCCGACAAGGCGCTGGAAGGCGTGCTCAAGATCTTCAAGGCCGGCGAGCCCGATGACATCCTGGCCAATGTCGGGGCCGGGGTGCTGGGCGCGCGCGACGTGTTCCACGCCGTCTTCCCCGGCCATCGCGCCCAGGTGCAGCAGGAGAAGGAGCGCTCGGGCAAGGTCGTGCCGCTCAGCCGGGCGCGCAAGGCCGCCACCGGCTCCGGCCAGGGGGCGATCCCGATCCGCGGCCTGATCCCGAACCTCGCCGTGCACTATGCCCGCTGCTGCCACCCGATCCCGGGCGACCGCATCGTCGGCATCGTCACCACCGGCAAGGGCGTGACCATCCACACCATCGACTGCGACACGCTGGAGAGCTTCTACAACGCGCCGGAGCGCTGGCTGGACGTCAGCTGGGACGCGGGTGTCGACGCCGCCGAGGACCATGTCGGCCGGATCCAGGTGACGATCAGCAACGAGCCGGGCAGCCTGGGCACGCTGACCACGGTGATCGGCAAGAACGGTGGCAACATCACCAATCTCAAGATCACCAGCCGCTCGGTCGACTTCTTCGAGATCCTGATCGACATCGACGTCAAGGACGTCAAGCACCTCACCAACATCATCGCGGCCCTCCGCGCCATGCCCGTCATCAGCGCGGTGGACCGTGCCCGCAGCCGCTGACCGCCTGCCCGGGCGGGCGTGGCTGCGACCAATGTCGCCCTCACCGGCGATTGATTTCCCTTCGCCGCCGGACCATACAGGGGCGCCATGAGCCAGCACCAGAAGTCGATCGACATGTCG
This sequence comes from Inquilinus sp. NPDC058860, assembly GCF_042743185.1. NCBI lineage: Bacteria > Pseudomonadati > Pseudomonadota > Alphaproteobacteria > Rhodospirillales > Rhodospirillaceae > Inquilinus > Inquilinus sp. NPDC058860. The sequence continues at coordinate 65,571 of NZ_JBHYMS010000005.1, forward strand.
AAGAAGAAGGGCGGATGGGTCGAAACCATCCTGACCGTGGTCTATGCGATCGCGATCGCCTTCGGCATCCGCACGGTCGCCTTCGAGCCGTTCAACATCCCGTCCGGCTCGATGATCCCGACGCTGCTGGTGGGCGACTACCTGTTCGTCTCGAAATTCTCCTACGGCTACAGCAACCAGACGATCGCCTTCGGCCTGCCGCTGTTCAGCGGCCGCATCCTCGGCAGCCCGCCGCAGCGCGGCGACGTCGCCGTGTTCCGCCTGCCGAAGGACACCTCGGTCGACTACGTCAAGCGCGTGATCGGCCTGCCCGGCGACCGCGTCCGGGTCACCGGCGGACGGCTCTACATCAACGGCCAGATGGCCGAGCGCCGCGAGATCGAGCCCTTCGTGATGACGCAGTACGGGCAGCGCATCCTCTATCACCAGTACATCGAGACGCTGCCGGGCACGGATGGCGGCGCGCCGGTCGATCATCGGATCCTCGAGATCGACGACAACCAGCGCTATGACGACACCCCGGAATACGAGGTGCCGCCGAGCCACTATTTCATGATGGGCGACAACCGGGACAACAGCTTGGACAGCCGGGCCGATGTCGGCTACGTGCCGGTCGAGAACTTCGTCGGCCGGGCCGAGTTCCTGTGGTTCAGCCTCGACGACGCCAGCTTCTGGCAGGTCTGGAAATGGCCGTTCGCGCTTCGCTTCAGCCGCATGTTCACGGGGATCCACTGACCGCCGGGTCGGAAGAGGGGCTCGACGCGTTCGCCCGGCGGCTCGGTCACGCCTTCCGCGAGCCGATGCTGCTGGTCGAGGCGCTGACGCATCCCAGCGTCAGCGGCCAGAAGCGGCGCATCGCCAAGCACGGCTATGAGCGGCTGGAGTTTCTGGGCGACCGGGTGCTCGGTCTGGTCATCGCCGAATGGCTGCTCGAGCGCTTCCCGAAGGAGGCCGAGGGCGCCATCGCCAAGCGCCACGTCGCCCTGGTGCGGCGCGAGGCGCTGGTCGATGTGGCCCGGGCGATCGGCCTCGGCCGCCATCTCGTGCTGTCGCCGGGCGAGGAGGTGGTCGGCCGCGAGAACCCGACCATCCTGGCCGATGCCTGCGAGGCGGTGATCGGCGCGCTCTACCGCGACGGCGGGCTCGCGGCCGCGGCCGGCTTCATCCGCGGGGCCTGGGCCGGCTTCATCGTTCAGAACGCGGCGCCGCCGCAGGATCCGAAATCGGCGCTGCAGCAATGGGCGCTCGCCCGCGGCCTCAAGCTGCCGCGCTATGTCGAGGTGTCGCGCGGCGGCAGCGACCACCTGCCGGTCTTCGAGATCCGGGTCGAGATCGAAGGCCAGCCGGCCGCTACCGCCAGCGGCCCGTCGAAACGGGTGGCCGAGCGCGACGCCGCCGCCGCTCTCCTGCAAAGGCTTTCCTCATGACCGAAGCTGCGACGCGCTGCGGGTTCGTCGCCCTGATCGGCGCCCCCAACGCCGGCAAGTCGACCCTGCTCAACACCCTGGTCGGCACCAAGGTCGCGATCGTCTCGCCGAAGGTGCAGACCACCCGCAGCCGGGTGCTCGGCATCCTCACCGAGGGCGCGGCCCAGATCGTGTTCGTCGACACCCCCGGCATCTTCAAGCCGCGCCGGCGGCTCGACCGCGCCATGGTCGCTGCGGCCTGGGGCGGGGCGGCCGAAGCCGACCTGGTGCTGCTGCTGGTCGACGCATCGCTGAAGGGCGTGCGCGAGGAGACCCGCGGCATCGTCGGGAAGCTGGCGGAGACCAAGCGCCAGGCGATCCTGATCCTGAACAAGACCGACGCGGTGCGGCCGGAGGTGCTGCTGGCCCTGGCGGCCGACCTCAACGCCTCCGGCGTGTTCACCGACACCTTCATGATCTCGGCCCTGACCGGCGACGGTGTCGACGACCTGCGCCGCCACCTGGCCGCGCATCTGCCGGAGGGGCCGTGGCTGTTCCCGGACGACCAGGTCTCCGACATGCCGATGCGCCTCCTGGCGGCCGAGATCACGCGCGAGAAGCTGTTCCTGCGGCTGCAGCAGGAGCTGCCCTATGCGGTCGCGGTCGAGACCGAGAGCTGGGAGGAGCAGCCGGACGGCAGCGTCCGCATCTCCCAGATCATCTACGTCCAGCGCGACGGCCAGAAGGCGATCGTGCTCGGCCGCGGCGGCCAGATGATCAAGGCGGTCGGCACTGCCGCCCGGCTGGAGCTGGAGGAGATCACCGAGCAGCGGGTGCACCTGTCGCTGTTCGTCAAGGTGCGCGAGAACTGGCTCGACGACCCCGCCCGCTATTCGGTCTGGGGGCTGGACTACGACGCGTGACCGGTGCGGTCGCTCTTTTGGTGTCATTGCCGGGCTTGACCCGGCAATCCAGGGGCCACCAAGAACCGCTCTGGCTGCCCCTGGATCCTCGGGTCAAGCCCGAGGATGACAGAAAGAGGGGAGGCGCCCAATCCCAGGTTCAGATGTTCCCGTTTCGTGCTATACGGTCTGGATGACGTTGGACGGGGCATGATGTGGACTGGCGCGACGACGGCATCGTCCTGACCGTCCGCCCGCATGGCGAGGCGGCGCTGATCACCGGCGTGCTGACCCGCGGGCACGGCCGCCATCTCGGCGTCGTCCACGGCCAGCGCCGGCGGGCGCAGCTGCCGCCCGGCACGCTGGTCTCGGCGCAGTGGCGCGGCCGCCTGGCCGACCATCTCGGCACCTGGACGCTCGAGGTCGACCGCACCCCGGCCGCCGCGATCATGGATGAGCCGCTGCGCCTCCTGGCCCTGGTCTCGGCCTGCGCCGTGCTCGACGCCGCCTTGGCCGAGCGGCAGCCGCTGCCGGCCGCCTACGACGGCACGCTGGCCTTCCTCGACACGCTGCCGACGCCGCATTGGGACGCCGCCTATGTGCAGTGGGAGGTCGGGATGCTCGGCGTGCTCGGCTTCGGCCTCGACGTCTCGCGCTGCGCCGTCACCGGCAGCAACGACCATCTCGCCTTCATCAGCCCGCGGACGGGCAGGGCGGTGTCGCTCTCCGCCGCCGGGCCCTATCGCGACCGGCTGCTGCCGCTGCCCGGCTTCCTGACCGGGCGCGAACCGCCCACTCCCGCCGCGGTGGCCGAGGGGCTGGACCTCGCCGGCCATTTCGTCGACCGCCACCTCTTCGCCCAGGCCGGGAAGGCGCCGCCCGAGGCGCGGACCCGATTTGTCGAGGCCTACCGCCGAAGCGCGCTTCGGTCGGCCGCGCCGTTGCGCTAGAATCACGGACATGACCAGCAAGCCTTCCGAGTCGATCCTGCCGGTGCCGCTGCACGACGCGCTGAGCACCCGTTATCTCAACTACGCACTGTCGACCATCACCTCGCGCTCGCTGCCCGATGTCCGCGACGGGCTGAAGCCGGTGCACCGCCGGCTGCTCTACGCGATGCGGCAGCTGCGCCTGGCCTCGACCACGCCGCCGAAGAAATCGGCCCGCGTGGTCGGCGACGTCATCGGCCAGTATCACCCGCATGGCGACGCCTCGATCTACGACGCGCTGGTGCGCATGGCGCAGGAGTTCGCCCAGCGCTACCGGCTGGTCGACGGCCAGGGCAATTTCGGCAACATCGACGGCGATAACGCCGCGGCCATGCGATACACCGAGGCCCGGCTGACCGCCGTCGCCGAGGCGCTCCTGGAGGGCATCGACGACGACGCGGTGGATTTCCGCGAGACCTATGATGGCGAAGGGCGCGAGCCGGTGGTGCTGCCGGCCGCCTTCCCGAACCTGCTGGCCAATGGCAGCCAGGGCATCGCGGTCGGCATGGCGACCTCGATCCCGCCGCACAATGTCGGCGAGATCTGCGACGCGCTGCAGATGCTGATCAAGCGACCCTCCGCCACGGTCGACGACCTGCTGACCATGGTCCAGGGCCCGGATTTCCCGACCGGCGGCGAGCTGGTCGAATCCGCTGCGGCGATCCGCGAGGCCTATGCCACCGGCCGCGGGGCCTTCCGCGTCCGGGCGCGCTGGGAGATCGAGAAGCTGCCGCTCGGCCTGTATCAGATCGTGGTCACCGAGATCCCGTACCAGGTGCAGAAATCGCGGCTGATCGAGAAGCTGGCCGAGATCGTGACCGCCAAGAAGCTGTCGACGCTGGAGGATGTGCGCGACGAATCGGCCGAGGACGTGCGCATCGTCCTGGTGCCGAAGAGCCGCAACGTCGAAGCCGACATGCTGATGGAGCAGTTGTTCCGGCTGACCGAGCTGGAGACCCGCTTCAGCCTGAACATGAACGTGCTGGACGCCACCAACGTCCCGCGGGTCATGGGGCTGAAGGACGTCTGCCGCGCCTTCCTCGACCATCGGCACGAGGTGCTGGAGCGGCGGTCGCGCCACCGGCTGGCCAAGATCGAGCGGCGGCTGGAGATCCTCGGCGGCTATCTGATCGTCTTCCTCGACCTCGACGAGGTGATCCGCATCATCCGCGAGGAGGACGAGCCGAAGCAGGGGCTGATGGCGCGCTTCGGCCTGACCGAGCTGCAGGCCGACGCCATCCTCGACATGCGGCTGCGGTCCCTGCGCAAGCTCGAGGAGATGGAGATCCGGCGCGAGTTCGATGGCCTGTCGGGCGAGCGCGACGAGCTGCTGGCGCTGCTGGCCGACGAGGGCAAGCGCTGGAAGGCGGTCTCGACCGAGATCGGCCAGATCAAGAAGCGTTTCGGCCAGGACACCGAGCTCGGCCGCCGCCGCACCAAGATCGGCGAGCCGCCCTCCGCCGTGGTGGTGTCGATCGAGCCGCAGATCGAGCGCGAGCCGATCACCGTCTTCCTGTCGGCGAAGGGCTGGATCCGCGCCTTGCGCGGCCATGGCCTGGATCCGGCCGAGATCAAGTACAAGGACGGCGACGCCGAAGGCTTCGTGCTGCAGGCCGAGACCACCGACAAGATCCTCCTGTTCGGCAGCGACGGCCGCTTCTACACCCTCGGTGCCGACAAGCTGCCGCGTGGCCGCGGCTTCGGCGAGCCGGTCAGGATGATGGTCGACCTCGCCAACGACGCCGACATCGTCGCCCTCCTGGCCCATGCGCCCGGCCGCAAGCTGGTGCTGGCCTCGACCGACGGCCGCGGCTTCGTGGTGCCGGAGAGCGACGTCGTCGCCCAGACCCGGGCCGGCAAGCAGGTGCTGAACCTGAACGACGGCGCCAAGGCGGCGGTCTGCCGCCCGGTCGCCGGCGACACGGTGGCGGTGGTCGGCACCAACCGGCGCCTCTTGTGCTTCCCGCTGTCCGAGCTGCCTGAGATGTCGCGCGGCAAGGGCGTGACGCTGCAGAAGTACCACGGTGCCGCGTTGTCGGACCTGACCACCTTCAAGCGCGAGGAGGGGCTGATCTGGCAGATGGGCGGCGGCCGCACCCGCACCGAGCCGGAGATCCCGATCACCGCCCGCGGCCGCACCGGCAACCTGCCGCCGCGCGGCTTCCCGCAGAACAACAGGTTCTTGTGACCTTGCTCCCCTCCTGTCATGCCCGGGCTTGACCCGGGCATCCAGAGAGCGTCGACATCTTCTGGATTGCCGGGTCAAGCCCGGCAATGACATTAAGGGGGCCGGAAACGGCCGGTGACCGGCAAGTGAGCCAATGGAGTCCTGACATGACCACCCGCACCCTTCCCCCGATGTTCTCGCTGTGGCGCGCCGACGGCCAGTCGGGCCTGCTGCGCTCTGCCGTGCTGGTGGTGCTGGGCACGGCGCTGATGGCGCTGTCGGCCAAGATCCAGGTGCCGTTCTTCCCGGTGCCGATGACGATGCAGACCGCCGTGGTGCTGCTGATCGGCGGCGCGTATGGCTGGCGTCTGGGCGGCCTGACCATGCTGGCCTATCTGGCCGAGGGCCTCGTCGGCCTGCCGGTCTTCGCCGGCCTGGCCGCCGGCCCGGCCTATTTCGCCGGCCCGACCGCGGGCTATCTGGTCGGCTTCGTGGCCTCGGCCGCGCTGATGGGCCTGGCAGTCGAGCGCGGCTGGACCCGCAGCCTCGCCGGCATGGCCGCGGCCGTCGCCGTCGCCTCGCTGGTCCCCTTCGTCACCGGCGTGGCCTGGCTCGCGGTTCTGGTCGGCCCGGCGGCGGCGATCTCTGCCGGCTTGGTGCCGTTCATCCCGGCGGCGATCCTCAAGGGCGCCCTGGCCGGTCTGCTGCTGGCCAAGATCGACGGCCTGGCCCAGCGTCGCGACGCCTGAGACCAAAAGGACGCGACGACGCAGAAGCGGCGTTGCGTCCCATCTCCGAGTCTCATTAGATGGCAGCAGCGCCGCGGCGGACGACCGCGGCGCCATGCGGAAACCACGCTCAATGCAAACAGGGGGGAGAGCCCGAGAGATGAAGCGGCGGAATTTCATCGCGACCGCGGGGGTTGGCTTGGCGGCCGCGCCGCTGGCGGCGCCGGCGATCGCGCAGGACAGGCCCGAGGTCAAGTGGCGCCTGGCGTCGAGCTTTCCGAAGTCGCTCGACACCATCTATGGCGGCGCCGACGTGCTGTCGAAGGCGCTGTCGGACCTGACCGACGGCAAGTTCCAGATGCAGGTCTTCCCCTCGGGCGAGCTGGTGCCCGGCCTGCAGGCGCTGGACGCCGCACAGAACGGCACGGTCGAGGCGGCGCACACCGTCGCCTACTACTATGTCGGCAAGGACCCGACCTTCGCCATCGGCTCGTCGATCCCGTTCGGCCTCAACGCCCGCCAGCAGAATGCCTGGCTGTACCACGGCGGCGGCAACGACCTGCTGAACACCTTCTTCGGCAATTACGGCGTGGTCGGCTTCCCCGGCGGCAACACCGGGGTGCAGATGGGCGGCTGGTTCCGCAACGAGGTCAAGTCGCTGGCCGACCTCAAGGGCCTGAAGATGCGCATCGCCGGCCTCGCCGGCCGGGTGGTGGAACGCATCGGCGTGGTGCCGCAGCAGATCGCCGGCGGCGACATCTACCCGGCGCTGGAGCGGGGCACGATCGACGCCACCGAATGGGTCGGGCCCTATGACGACGAGAAGCTCGGCTTCTACCAGGTCGCCAAGTTCTATTACTACCCGGCCTTCTGGGAAGGCGGCCCGACCGTGCATTTCCTGTTCAACAAGGAGAAGTACGAGGCGCTGCCGGAGGCCTATAAGAAGGCGCTGGCCGTTGCCACGGAGTACGCCAACTTCAACATGCTGGCGCTCTACGATGTGAAGAACATCGCGGCGATCCGCAGCCTGGTCGGCAAGGGCGTGCAGCTGCGCCCGCTGCCGCGCGACGTGCTCGACGCCGCCTACACCGAATCCTTCAAGCTCTATGACGAGCTGTCTGCTTCGAACGCCAACTGGAAGGCGATCTATGAGCCGTGGAAGAAGTTCCGCGGCGAGGCCTATCAGTGGTTCCGCGTGGCCGAATACACCTATGACAGCTACGTCTACGCCCAGCAGGCGGCCGGCAAGTAGGCCAGCCCTTCGCTGAACCGATCGGGGCCGGTCCTTCGCGGGACCGGCCCTTTCTCTTGGCTACTTGAAGTCGGGCGGGGGCAGCGGATCGCCGGGCTGGGCCGGGGCCGGCGCCGGTTGGCTGCCCGGGGCCGGCGGGGCGCCGAAATCGGGCGGCGGCGGGGTGCCGAAATCGGGCGCGGCCGGGGCGCCGAACGGGTTGGCGCCGTCGACGCCCGGCATCGGCACGTTGATGTTGATCGAGGCGGGATCGGCCTCGACCTGGCCCGACTTGTAGTGCGTCACCAGCTCCGGGAAGGCGATGACGATGGCGACCATCAGGACCTGGATCACCACGAAGGGAATGGCGCCCATATAGATCTGCCCGGTCGTCACCGGCGCGATGGTGCGGCCGGTGACCTTGTCGCGATAGGCCCGGTTCGGCGCCACCGAGCGCAGGTAGAACAGTGAGAAGCCGAAGGGCGGATGCATGAAGGAGGTCTGCATGTTGACCGCCAGCAGCACGCCGAACCAGATCAGGTCGATGCCCAGGCTCGCGGCCGCCGCCCCCAAGAGCGGCACGATGATGAAGGCCAGCTCGAAATAATCGAGGAAGAAGGCCAGCACGAAGACCAGGAGGTTGGCGACGATCAGGAAGCCCAGCACGCCGCCCGGCACCGAGGTCATCAGATGCTCGACCCAGACATGGCCGTTGAGGCCGTAGAAGGTCAGCGAGAAGACGCGGGCGCCGAGCAGGATGAACAGCACGAAGGCGGACAGCTTGGTCGTGGTGTCCAGCGCTTGGCGGATCATGGTCCAGTTCAAGCGCCGGTTGACCGCCGCCAGCACCAGCGAGCCGACCGCGCCCATGGCGCCGCCTTCGGTCGGCGTGGCGATGCCGAGGAAGATGGTGCCCAGCACCAGGAAGATCAGCACCAGGGGCGGGATCAGCGAGGTGACCACCCGGCCGGCCAGCGCCAGGCCGCGCAGCGTGCGCGCCTCGGGCGGCAGCGCCGGCGCGCTGTTCGGCCGGAGGATCGACATGATCAGGATGTAGCCGGTGTAGAGGCCGGTCAGGATCAGGCCCGGCAGCAGCGCCCCCTGATACATGTCGCCGACCGACTTGCCGAGCTGGTCGGCCATGATGATCAGCACCAGGCTGGGCGGGATGATCTGCGCCAGCGTGCCGGACGCGGCGATGACGCCCGACGCGAGCGACCGGTCATAGCCGTAGCGCAGCATGATCGGCAGCGAGATCAGCCCCATCGAGATCACCGAGGCCGCGACCACGCCGGTGGTGGCGGCCAGCAGCGCGCCGACGAAGATCACGGCATAGGCCAGGCCGCCGCGGACCGGGCCGAACAGCTGCCCGATGGTGTCCAGCAGGTCCTCGGCCATGCCGCTTCGTTCGAGGATCAGCCCCATGAAGGTGAAGAACGGGACGGCCAGCAGCGTCTCGTTCGACATCTGCTGGTAGAACCGATCGGGGATCGCACCGATCAGGTTGAACTGCAGCACGCCGAGCTCAACACCGATCAGGTAGAAGGCGAAGCCGACGGCGGCGAGGGAGAAGGCGACCGAGTAGCCGAGCAGCAGCACGACCACCAGGCAGGCGAACATGATCGGCGCCATGTTCTCGATCAGGAACTGCGTCATGCGGACGGGCTTTCAGGCACTGGTGGTCAGGGGGCTGGTGGGCCGGCTCAGAGCGGATCGGCTTCGTGGCCGTGCGTCTGGACGATGTCGGGCGTGCGGCCCGACAGGATGGCGATCCGCTTGATCAGCTCCGACAGCCCCTGCAGCGCCAGAAGGGCGAATCCGGCAGGGATCAGCGCCCAGACCGGCCAGCGGATCAGGCCGCCGGCGTCGCCCGACGTCTCGCCGCTGACGAATTTGTCCACCACCACCGGCCAGGAGAGCAGGATGGAGATGACGCAGAAGGGCAGGAGGAAGAACAGGGTGCCGAAGATCTCGATCCGGAGCTGGGTGCGGCGCGAGCAGCGGCCGTAGAGGATGTCGACCTTGACGTGCTCGCCCTTCAGCAGGGTGTAGCCCGCGGCCAGCAGGAAGACGGCGGAGAACAGGTACCATTGCAGCTCCAGCCAGGCGTTGGAGCTGATCGAGAAGGCTTTCCGCAGGATGGCGTTGCCGGCGCTGACCAGGATGGCGACCAGGACGAGCCAGGACACGGCTCGTCCGACCCAGCCGTTGACAGCGTCGATGACGCGGCTGGCACCCAGCAAAGCCCCCATCTGACCTCCCCCGTTCTTGTACGCTTCAGCGCTGTTGATTGGATCGATGCAATTCGCCGCTGCGAAATATCAGCTTTCGCGCGCGAGACCAACCGGCGATTGGCGTGCGGGGGGGCAGGCGGCATCGATGCCGGCTTTTGCCGCGTCGCGGGGAAGGGCGTCGTCTACCCGGCCGGGTCGAGCGTGGTCCAGCCGTTGTCGGTAAGGGCCTCCAGTGGCTGGAAGCGGGCCTTGTAGGCCATCTTGTGGCTCTGCGCGATCCAGTAGCCGAGATAGACGTGGTCGAGGCCGTTCTGGCGGGCTTCTTCCACCAGGGCCAGGATCACATAGGTGCCGAGGCTGCGCTCCGGCACGTCGGGGTCGTAGAAGCTGTAGACGGCGGACAGCCCGTCCTCCAGCACGTCGACCAGCGCCGCGGCGCGCAGGGCGCCGGCCGGGTCGCGGAACTCGATCAGCGCGGCGCTGCCGCTGCCTTCCTCGATCATGCTGCCGTAATCGGCCCGCGACATCCGCGCCATGTCGCTGTCGCCGTGCCGGTGCCGCTGGTAGCGCAGGAACAGGGCGAATTGCTCGTCGGTGCCGACCGGCAGCACCGACCGGCGGCTGAGGTCGGGATTGGCGGCCCAGGCCCGGCGCATGCTGCGGCCGGGGGCGAAGCGCGCCACCGGGATGCGCACCGGCACGCAGGCGCGGCAGCCGGGGCAGACCGGCCGGTAGACGATGTCGTGGCTGCGCCGGAACCCGGCCTGCGACAGGGTGGTGTTCAGCGCCTTGGCGTCGCCGCCGTTCAGCCGGGTGAACAGCTTGCGTTCGACACGGCCGGAGATGTAGGGGCAGGGCAGCGGGCCCGACCTGTAGAAATGCTGCAGACGACCGAGCGTGCCGTCGATGACGGACATCAAGGGCTCCTGGGTCGGGGCGCCAACCTCATGCCCCATACTGCACCACAGTGCCGGACGGTCGGCAAGCGACTCGGATACCGGCTGCCTGAGGCCGGCTATGCGGGCGGAATCCACCGCACCGTCATGTCAGTCGCAGGATCTCGTCGACGGTCGCTGCGACCGGCTGCCGCGTGTCGATCTCGTGGTGGGCGGATTCGCGCAGCAGCGGCTCGACCGTCGCCACCAGCTCGACCACCTTGCGCCGTTCGTCCTCGGTGTGGCCGTAGCCGTCCGGGCCGCGGGCCGCGAGCCGCTCCAGCAGCGTCTCGATCGGGGCGGAGAGGAGGATCACGACATCAATCAGCGGCAGGAACCGCCCCATGGTCTCGGAGGTGCCGCTGACGAACAGCGGCCTGTCGCGTGGCGCGGTCAGCAGGGCGCGGACGCGATCCTCCCGCCAGACCCAGTCCTTCCCCTCGCCCGGGGTCAGGGTGTCGGCGGGATCGGCATCGACCCATTCCGACCATTCCGGCGTGTCGAGGTCGCGGGCGTCGTGCCCCCGTGCCGCCAGCTCGCGGATCACGGCGGACTTCCCGGTCCCGGACATGCCGGTGATCAGCACGCGCTTCATGTGCTTATCCCCCGCCCCGATGCGCCGAGGCTCACGCCCCGACGTCGCTCAGCAGCGTCGCCGGATATCCGGACTCCATCAGCTTGCCGATGATGACGTCGACATGGGCGCGGTCGCGGGTCTCGACCACCACGTCGATGTCGGCCCGCTTCACCGGGATCTGGAAGAACAGGCGCTGATGGTAGGTCTCGATGATGTTGCCGCCGGTGGCGCCGATGATGCCGGCGATGGTGCTCAGTACCCCCGGCACGTCCTCGATCTCGATGCGCAGCCGGGCGATCTGGCCGTTGCGCACCAGGCCGCGCATCAGGATCGAGGCCAGGATGCGCGGATCGATGTTGCCGCCGCAGACGACGACGCCGACCCTGCGCCCGGCGAAACGCTCCGGATTGGCCAGGATGCCGGCGATGCCGGCGGCACCGGCGCCCTCGGCCACCAGCTTCTGCTGGGTCATCAGCTGGTGCACGCCCTGCTCCAGCACCGTCTCCTCGACCGCGACGATGTCGTCGACGAGGTCGGCGATGATCTGGCGGGTCAGCACGCCCGGGCTCTTCACCGCGATGCCCTCGGCGATGGTGGCGCCGCCATAGACGCCGGTGCGGCCGGCGACCGCGTCGGCCATCGAGGCGTAGAGCGAGGCCTCCACGCCGGTGATCCGGATCGAGGGATTGATCGAGCGCGCGGCGATGGCGATGCCGGAGATCAGCCCGCCGCCGCCGATCGGCACCACCAGATCGTCCAGATCCGGCACGTCGGCCAGGATCTCCAACCCCGCCGTGCCCTGGCCGGCGATGATGTACGGGTCGTCATAGGGATGGATCAGGGTGAGCTTCTCCTCGTCCACCAGCTTGCGGGCATGGCCCATGCTGTCGTCGAGGGTCTGCCCCACCAGCACCACCTTGGCGCCATAGCCCTCGGTCTTCGCCACCTTGGTGAAGGGGGTGAAGGTCGGCATCACGATGGTCGACGGGATGCCCAGGCGGGTGGCGTGGTAGGCGACGCCCTGGGCATGGTTGCCGGCCGACATGGCGACCACGCCGCGCTTGCGCTGCGCCTTGTCGAGCGAGCGCAGCTTGTTGTAGGCGCCGCGGTCCTTGAACGATCCGGTGCGCTGCAGCGTCTCCAGCTTCAGGAACAGCTCGCAGCCGAGAATGCCGGACAGCTGGGGAGCCGGAATGATCGGCGTCCGGGCCACCTGGCCCTCCAGGGCCGCGGCGGCGGCGCGGATGTCGTCGATGGTGACCGGCAGCGGGGCGGGGCTCATCTGAATGTGATCCACTTATTGGCGCGGCTGCAGGGTCGTCAGCGACGCCCCGGCGGCCGCGAGATCAGCCTCGCCACCGTGCAACGTCAAGTATCTTCCGTCTCGCCAATCCGCGACCAGGTCCCCCCAATGCGGCGACAGCGGGTTGCCGGACTGGCCGGTGGCGATCATGAAGCGCGAGCGGCCGCGGTCGGCCAAGTCGTAGACGGCACGGTAGCCGGCGCCATGCAGGTCGGCATAGGGCGCCTCCGGATCGGTGATCGAGGTGGCGCCGCGGTTCAGGGTGTAGGGACCGCCGTTGGTCGGGACCGCCAGCGAGATCAGGCCGCCGACCACCGGCACGCGCGACAGCACCTGGGCGCTCAGCGGCGCGATGTGCTCGGCCCCCCAGCGCCAGGTCGCCATGTCGGCGCCGTGGCGATGCGCCAGCGCGTCCAGCGCTTCGCCGAGCGTCCGGCGCAGCAGGGCCTTGCAATCGGCCGGCGGGGGCGAGGCCGGGGCTTCGGCGTCGCCGCACCAGGACGGGTCGCGGGTCAGGATCGTCGCCAGGATTCCCGGGTGCAGCTCGAAATAGTCCTCGGCCAGCGGTCCCAACGGTGGATCGAACACGGCATGGGCGAAGCGCCGCAGCCATTCCATGTAGACCAGCGGCTCCGGCCGGTCGCGGTCCATCCGCAGGTCCCAGTTTCGCAGCAGCGCCACGGCCTTGGCCATGCGGTCATCGGCAGGGTCGATGGCGGTCATCAGCGGCAGCAGCTCCCGCGCCTCTGTGGTCACCGTGTCGGCCTGCATCGCCTGGCTGCGCTGGACCGTGTTCGGCCCGTCGTCGTCCAGCAGCTCGGCGATGCGGCGGGCGCGGTAGGGCTCGTCGTAGCCGTCGCCGAGGTAATGGGGATGGCCCGGCCCGACCGGGGCGTTGTTGGCGTTGACGATGGCGCCGCCGGGCGGGTTCAGGGCCTGGGGCAGGGACTCGAACGGGATGGTGCCGGTCCAGTCCTGGGCGCCCGAGGCGCCGTCCGCCGGCAGTTGGCCGCGGCCGGAGCGGCGGATCGGGATCGCCCCCGGGACCAGGAAGCCGATATCGCCGTCGGCATCGGCATAGGCGACGTTCTGGATCGGGGTGCGGTACAGCCGCATCGCCGCCAGGAACTCCTGCCAGTTGCCGGCTCGGTTCAGCTGGTAGATCGCCTGGGCCGAGGCGTCGCCGGGGGCCAGGGCGGTGAAGGCGAGGGCGACGACCTTGCCGTCGCCCGCCAGCTTGGCCATGCCGGGGTCAAGGTCGGACAGCACCGGCCCGTGCCGGGTGCTGCGGATGGTCAGCTCCACCGGGTCGCCGCCGGAGACGGCGATGGTCTCGGTCCGGGTCTCGAAAGCGGCGCTGCCGTCCGGCGTGCGGTAGCGGTTCGGGTCGGCCGGGTCGACCGTCTCCAGGAACAGGTCCTGGACATCCGCGCCGGTGGTGGTGAAGCCCCAGGCGATCCGCCGGTTCTGGCCCAGAAGCGTCAGCGGCACGCCGGGCACGGTGGCGCCGGCGACCGACAGGGTCGGCGTCTCGATCCGCACCAGGTACCACAGGATCGGCGCGCTCAGCCCCAGATGCGGGTCGTTGGCCAGGATCGGCGCGCCGGTGTCGGTGCGGCTGGGGCCTACCACCCATTCGTTCGACGCGGTGCGGGGGCCCAGCGGCGGCGGCAGCGCCTGCGCCAGCGCCGTCAGCGTCGGCGCGGCCCGGTCGAGGGCGGACAAGGTGGCGGGCGGCAGCGCGCCGAGATCCGGGAACAGGGTGCGGGCGCGCTCCGGCCCCAATCGGGCGATCACCTGGGCGCGCAGGATCTCGTCGCGGTAATTGGCCGACAGCTGCAGCGCCATCAGCTTGCTCCAGACCAGCGTGTCGGCCGGCCGCCACGGCTCCGGCCGGGTGCGCAGCAGGTAGAACTCGGGCGGCAACGCGCCGGGATGGCCGTCGATCCAGGCATTGACCCCGGCGGCGTAGCGGTCGAGAGCCGATTGCGTCTCCGGCGACAGGACGGCGAGATCGGCCTCGGCCAGGCGGTAGATGCCCAACGTCCGCATGAACTTGTCCATCCTCAGCCCGGCCTCGCCGACCAGCTCGGCCAGCCGTCCGGCGCCGACCCGGCGCTGCAGCTCCATCTGCCACAGCCGGTCCTGGGCGTGCAGCCAGCCGAGGGCGAAATAGGCGTCGCCGTCGCTCTGCGCGAAGATGGTGGGAACGCCGTGGCCGTCGCGGTGGATCCGGACCGGGGCGGACAGGCCGTCGAGCGCGACGGTGCCCGATTCGGCCGGCACCCCGGTGCGCAGCCACCACAGGCCGGCGCCGGCCAGCACCACAAGCAGCAGCAGGAGGCAGGCCAGCGCGATCGCGCCGCGGCGAAGCCATCTCATCGGTCGTGTCTCCCTGCCGCCCGGGGTCGGTCGCGGCGGCGCTGTGTTATAATAATCTGTCTGATTCGAAGCGAGGCGCCATGGAGGCGCAGGGGAGGGCCGCGGCGCCGGGTGCGCTTCGGTCTATTTTCGCGGGGGGGCTAGCCAAGCGGCTGTCGCTCGCCGGATGATGCAGACGTGCCGCGCGTCCGGCGGCGGCCCAGCAGGAGCGGAGCTTCGATGGAGTCCTTCGCCGACGCCCTTGCCATGGTCACCGCCCTCCGCCCGGAGGAGCC
Organism: Inquilinus sp. NPDC058860; assembly: GCF_042743185.1. Classification (NCBI taxonomy): domain Bacteria; kingdom Pseudomonadati; phylum Pseudomonadota; class Alphaproteobacteria; order Rhodospirillales; family Rhodospirillaceae; genus Inquilinus; species Inquilinus sp. NPDC058860. Next base: position 80,700 of record NZ_JBHYMS010000005.1, read on the forward strand.
GGTCTACTGCCTGCGGCCCCGGGTGCTGCGGGAGTCGGCGGCCGAGTTCCGGCGCCAGTTCCCCGGCACCGTGATGTACGCGGTCAAGTGCAACGACCATCCGGCGGTGCTGGCCGGGCTGCACGCCGGCGGCCTGCGCCATTTCGACGTCGCCTCGCTCAGCGAGATCGAGGCCGCGGCGGCGCTGCCGGAGACGGTGTCGCACTACATGCATCCGGTGAAGAACCGTCAGGCGGTCGAGCTGGCCTATCGCCGCTACGGCATCCGCACCTTCTGCCTCGACCATGAGGAGGAGCTGGACAAGATCCTCGCGGCCACCGGCGGGGCGCGCGACCTGACGCTGGTGCTGCGGGTCGACATGCCCCGCTTCGATTCGGTCTGCGACCTCAGCGGCAAGTTCGGCACCGAGGTCGAGGCCGCACCGGAGCTGCTGCGCCGCATCGCCGCCACCGGCAACCGCGCCGGGCTGACCTTCCATGTCGGCTCGCAATGCCTCGATCCGGGCGCCTATGAGAGCGCGCTGACGATCTGCGCCGGCATCCTCGCCAGGGCCGGGGTACCGGTCCCGGTGATCGATGTCGGCGGCGGCTTTCCCGCCGCCTATGTCGGCACCGAGGCGCCGCCGCTCTCCGCCTTCGTCGCGGCGATCCGCGCCGGCCTGGCCCGGCTGCCGGCCGACCCCGATCGCGCCGTGTTCTGCGAGCCGGGGAGGGCGCTGGTGGCGGAGGCCTGCTCGCTGGTGGTGAAGGTCGAGTTCCGGCGCGGCCACCGCCTGTATCTCAACGACGGCGCCTATGGCAGCCTGGCCGACATGAAGCTGTTCCGCACCGTCTATCCGGTCCGCCTGCTGCGGCCGGGTGGCGCCGGCGGCCGACTGGCCAGCTTCGCCCTGTTCGGCCCGACCTGCGACAGCTACGACAGCCTGCCCGGGACCTCGCCGCTGCCCGAGGATGTGCGCGAGGGCGACTGGATCGAGTTCGGCCAGATCGGCGCCTATTCCAACGTGCTGCAGACCCGGTTCAACGGCTTCGAGGCGCGGCGCTTCGTCCAGGTCGAGGACGGCGCGCTGCGGCCCGCCAGCGCCAGGGCGGCCTGAGATGGAGGCGGTCGAACATCAATTCCTCGGGCTCGGCCTCGGCGGCTTCCACCGCCTGGCCTATGTCTCCTGGGGCTCGGACCGCAGCCGCCCGCCGGTGCTGTGCGTGCACGGGCTGACCCGCAACAGCCGCGACTTCGACATGCTCGCGGCTGACCTGGCCTGGTCCGGCCGCATGGTCGTCTGTCCGGACGTGGTCGGCCGCGGCCGCAGCAGCTGGCTCGCCAACCCCTCGCTCTACGGCTATCCGCAATATCTCGGCGACGCCGCGGCGCTGATCGCCCGGCTCGACGTGACGGAGGTAGACTGGATCGGCACCTCGATGGGCGGGCTGATCGGCATGATGCTGGCGGCGCAGCCGAACACGCCGATCCGGCGGCTGGTGCTGAACGATGTCGGTCCCTTCATTCCGCAGGCGGCGCTTCTGCGAATCGGGTCCTATGTCGGGCAGGACCCGGTCTTCGCCGATCTCGGAGAGCTTGAGGCCTATCTGCGCAGGGTGCACGCCCCCTTCGGGACGCTGACCGACGGGCAGTGGCGGCATCTGGCCGAGCACAGCGCCCGGCGGCGGCAGGATGGCACGCTCGGCCTGGCCTACGACCCCGGCATCGCCGCCGCCTTCGCCGGCCCGATCGCCGATGTCGATCTGTGGATGCTCTGGGACCAGATCCGCTGCCCGGTGCTGGTGGTCCGCGGCGCCGAGTCCGACCTGCTGACCGCGGCCACCGCCGAGCGCATGGCGGCGCGGCCCGGCACCACGCTGATCACCATTCCGGGCTGCGGCCACGCCCCGGCATTGATGGCGGCCGACCAGACCGGCCCGATCCGCGATTGGCTGGCGGCCGGCTGAAGGGTGCCGGTCGGTTCGGCTTGACTGATTGTTCCCTTTTTGTTCTAATCGGGCATGGCCAGTGCCGTTGCCAGGATCAGGATCCCGCCGTCGCGGGACTCAGCCCAGCAGTTCCGCCGCCTCGATCGCGCCATAGGTCAGGACGCCCGACGTCCCGGCGCGCCTGAAGGCGGTCAGCACCTCGATCAGCGCCTTGTCGTAGTCGAGCCAGCCGTTCTGCGCCGCCGCCTTCATCATCGCGTACTCGCCGCTGACCTGGTAGGCGAAGACCGGAACGCCGAAGCCCTCATGCACCCGGCGGATGATGTCGAGATAGGGCAGGCCCGGCTTGACCATCACCATGTCGGCGCCCTCGCGCAGGTCGAGCTCGACCTCGCGCAGTGCCTCGTCGGTGTTGGCCGGGTTCATCTGGTAGGTCTTCTTGTCGCCGATCAGCACGCCGGTCGACCCGACCGCGTCGCGGAACGGGCCGTAGAAGGCCGAGGCGTATTTCGCCGAATAGGCCATGATCTTGACGTCCTGCCGCCCGGCGCCGTCCAGTGCCGCGCGGATCGCGCCGATGCGGCCGTCCATCATGTCCGACGGCGCCACGATGTCGGCCCCGGCTTCGGCCTGGACCAGGGCCTGGCGGACCAGGACCTCGATCGTCTCGTCGTTCAGGATCCGGCCGTCGCGGATCAGCCCGTCATGGCCGTGGCTGGTGAAGGGGTCGAGGGCGACGTCGACGACGATGCCCAGATCCGGCACCGCCGTCTTGATCGCGCTGATGGCGCGGCACACCAGGTTGCCGGCCCGGCACGCCTCGGCGCCGTCCTCGCTGCGCAGGGTGCGGTCGATCATCGGGAACAGCGCCACCGCCGGGATGCCGAGGTCGCGGGCACGACGACAGGCCTCGACCGCGCTGGCCAGATCGAAGCGGGTGACGCCGGGCAGCGATTCGACCGGCTGCGGCCGGTCGCCCTCGACCACGAACAGCGGCCAGATCAGGTCGGACGGGCCCAGCCGGGTCTCGGCCACCAGATCGCGAATCCAGCCGTCGGTGCGCAGACGGCGCATCCGGGTGGTCGGGTAGGCACCGGGAAAGGGCAGGCGGGACATCGGGTCCTCGGCGACAGGAATTGCGGGCGCACTCTAGGACGGAGCCTCGGCCGGAAACAACCAGGTGCGGCGGCCCGCCACGCATTCTTGCCCGCCGCAGGGACGGGTATTGCATGCGAAGGGTTGATAACCGCGGGCGAGAGGGTCAAAAATGTCCTTTGTGGCGACCGAAAGCATCGATCTAGCGCGAATTCGTCCTGAATGCAGTGCAAATTGCAATGAACACCTGTCCTGCTCACAACACTTTCGTTTTGGATGATTTTGTCTAAAGTGGCTTTGCCGGTGGTAGAACGACGGTCAAGCTAGTACAAAGCGCCAGTGGGTCGGAGGTCTGAATGCATCATCCCTATTACCGCATGACCGCGCTCATTGAGCGGCTCCATCGCTGCTTTCTGGATGTGGTAAAGGTGGAGTTGGACCGTTTTGGCGTCCAAGACATCAACAACGTTCAAAGCCTGATTCTGTACAACATCGGCATGGACGAGCTGACCATCGGCGAGTTGACCGCCCGTGGCTACTATCTGGGCTCGAACGTCTCGTACAATGTGAAGAAGATGGTCGAGAACGGATATTTGGCGCAGGAGCGGTCACAACATGACCGGCGGTCCACGCGGGTCCGATTGACCACGAAGGGCCAGGCGTTGCGGTCCAAGCTCGAGACCATGTTCAGCCGTCAGGCGGATGCGCTGGAGGGGACGGGGCTGCGCGTCGGCGACGTCGAGACCCTGAACGCAACGCTGCGGCGGCTCGAGGGCTTCTGGTCCGGCAACCTCGCCTATACAGCCGACCAGCCGGTGACCAGCGCGGCCTGAGGCCGCCTGCCGTCCAGCCACGAAAAAAGGCGCGTCCACGGGGACGCGCCTTTTTGCTTGTCCGCGGTCCGGGCCGCTCAGAGACCGCTTCGGAAATGCGCTGGCATGAGTCGAATGGCGGTGGTTTCGAGAACCGGAGCGCAGCGGACGTAATGTCCGTGAGCACCGGAAGCGGAGAAACCGCCGTCAGGCGGCCATGCCAGTAGCGTTTCCGAAGCGGTCTCTCAGAAGGCAGCCAGACCGGTCTGCGCCCGGCCGAGGATCAGGGCGTGCACGTCATGCGTGCCCTCATAGGTGTTGACCGCCTCCAGGTTCATCACATGGCGGATGACATTGAACTCGTCGGCGATGCCGTTGCCGCCGAGCATGTCGCGGGCCTGGCGGGCGATGTCCAGCGACTTGCCGCAATTGTTGCGCTTCATCAGGCTGATCGCCTCCGGCGCCGCCTTGCCCTCGTCCTTGAGCTGGCCCAGGCGATGCGCCGAGATCAGGCCGAGAGTGATCTCGGTCTGCATGTCGGCCAGCTTCTTCTGGATCAACTGGGTGGCGGCGAGGGGACGGCCGAACATCTTGCGGTCCAGCGTGTACTGCCGGGCGGTGTGCCAGCAGAACTCGGCCGCGCCGATCGCGCCCCAGGCGATGCCGTAGCGGGCGTTGTTCAGGCAGCCGAACGGGCCCTTCAGCCCCTTGACGTTGGGCAGCAGGTTCTCTTCCGGGACGAACACCTCGTCCATCACGATCTCGCCGGTGGTCGAGGCACGCAGCGAGAACTTGCCCTCGATCTTCGGCGAGGACAGCCCCTTCATGCCGCGGTCCAGGATGAAGCCGCGGATCTCGCCGCTGTCGTCCTTGGCCCAGACCACGAAGACGTCCGCGATCGGCGAGTTGGTGATCCACATCTTGGCGCCGGACAGGCTGTAGCCGCCGGCGACGCTGCGCGCCCGGGTCTTCATCGAGCCGGGGTCGGAGCCGGCGTCGGGCTCGGTCAGGCCGAAGCAGCCGACGATCTCGCCGGTGGCCAGGCGCGGCAGGTACTTCTGGCGCTGCTCCTCGGTGCCGTAGGCATGGATAGGGTGCATCACCAGGCTCGACTGCACCGACATCGCCGACCGGTAGCCGCTGTCGACGCGCTCGACCTCGCGCGCGATCAGGCCGTAGCAGACGTAGTTGACGCCGGCGCAGCCGTACCCGTCGATGGTCGAGCCGAGGAAGCCGAGCTCGCCCATCTCGTTCATGATCTCGCGATGGAAGATCTCGTGGCGGTTGGCCTCCAGCACGCGCGGCAGCAGCTTCTCCTGGCAATAGGCGCGCGCCGCGTCGCGCACCATGCGCTCTTCCTCGGTCAGCAGCTCCTCCAGCAGAAGCGGATCCTCCCAGTTGAAGGCGGCGCGGCCGGTCTGCGCCGGCTTGGCGGCCACGGCGGCGGAGGAAGTCATGGGCGAACTCCGGACTATCGAAAAACGTGGCGCATAACAGCACAGGGGCCGGAACGCCGCCAGCCTTGCGCTGCGGCGGTGCGGCCCCCCGGGATAAAAGGTAAGCCCCCCCGGGGCGTGGCCGTGGCGGGGCGGGGCCGGGCCAGGGCCA